>NZ_JBHYZO010000001.1:0-5352 GCF_042753785.1 Streptomyces sp. NPDC059256
GACTTTTGGCACGCTGTTGAGTTCTCAAGGAACGGACGCTTCCTTCAAATCCCTCTCAGGACTCTCCGGGCTTTTCCCTCCGGTCTTGCGTTTCCAACCCTACCAGACCTTTTTCTCACTCCGTTTCCGGACTTCGAATTCGATCCAGCACCCGATTGGAAGGGCTTTTCGCCTTTCGGCTGAGCCGACTTTATCAGAAGATTCTGAGTCGGAATTTCCGTTCCGATGAGATCGGGTGACCAAGTGTCTGAAGACTCCGGGTTCCCGGTCGGGCGGGGTCGTAAACGTACTGGAGCGGAGCGCCCCGATGCAAATCGAGGCGCTCCGCTCCAGCGGACGCGTCGTCAGACCGTCAGACCTCGACCACCACGGGGAGGATCATCGGGCGTCGACGGTAGGTGTCGGACACCCACTTGCCCACGGTTCGGCGCACCAACTGCTGGATCTGGTGCGGCTCCACCACGCCGTCGGAAGCCGACCTGGCGATCGCTTCCTCGATCTTCGGCATGACGTCGCCGAAAGCGGAGTCGTCGATGCCGGAGCCGCGTGCCTGGAAGTGGGGACCGCCGACGACCTTGCCGGTGGTGGAATCGACCACCACGAACACGGAGATGAAGCCCTCGTCCCCAAGGATTCGGCGATCCTTCAGCGAGGACTCCGTGACATCGCCGACCGACAGGCCGTCCACGTACACATAGCCCGCCTGCACCTTGCCGACGATCTTGGCCTTGCCGTCGATCAGATCGACGACCACGCCGTCCTCGGCGATGACGATGCGGTCCTTCGGAACGCCGGTCAGCGCTCCGAGTTCCGCATTGGCCCGCAGGTGACGCCACTCACCATGGACCGGCATCAGGTTCTTCGGCTTGCAGATGTTGTAGAAGTACAGCAGCTCGCCCGCGGACGCATGGCCCGAGACGTGCACCTTGGCGTTGCCCTTGTGCACGACGTTCGCGCCCCAGCGGCTGAGGCCGTTGATGACGCGGTAGACGGCGTTCTCATTGCCCGGGATCAGCGACGACGCCAGGATGACGGTGTCGCCCTGGACGATGCGGATCTGGTGGTCACGGTTGGCCATCCGGGACAGGGCCGCCATCGGTTCGCCCTGGGAGCCCGTGCACACCAGGACGATCTCGTGCTCCGGCAGGTCGTCGAGGGTCTTCACATCCACGACGAGGCCGGCCGGGACGCGGAGGTAGCCGAGGTCCCGTGCGATGCCCATGTTGCGGACCATCGACCGTCCGACGAAGGCGACCCGACGGCCGTACTCGTGGGCCGCGTCGAGGATCTGCTGGATGCGGTGCACATGGCTGGCGAAACTCGCGACGATGATGCGCTTCTGCGCGTTGGCGAACACCTGCCGCAGCACATTGGAGATGTCCCGCTCCGGCGGAACGAACCCGGGGACCTCGGCGTTCGTCGAATCGGACAGGAGGAGGTCGATGCCTTCCTCGCTGAGCCGGGCGAACGCATGGAGGTCGGTGAGCCGACGGTCCAGCGGCAGCTGGTCCATCTTGAAGTCACCGGTGTGCACCACCATTCCCGCCGAGGTGCGGATCGCCACCGCCAGGGCATCGGGGATGGAGTGGTTGACCGCGATGAACTCGCAGTCGAAGGGGCCGATGCGCTCGCGGTTCCCCTCGGAGACCTCAAGCGTGTACGGCCGGATGCGGTGCTCCTGAAGCTTCGCCTCGATGAGGGCGAGCGTCAGCTTGGATCCGATGAGTGGGATGTCCTGCTTCAGCCGCAGCAGATAGGGGACACCACCGATGTGATCCTCGTGCCCGTGGGTCAGGACGATGCCCTCGATGTCGTCGAGGCGATCCCTGATGGTGGTGAAGTCGGGCAGGATCAGGTCGATGCCGGGCTGCTCCTCCTCGGGGAAGAGGACGCCGCAGTCGACGATGAGCAGTCGGCCGTCGATTTCGAAGACCGTCATGTTTCGACCGATCTCACCGAGCCCGCCGAGAGGGGTGACACGCAGTCCACCCTTGGCGAGCTTCGGCGGAAGGCCGAGTTCGGGATGCGGATGGCTCAAAAGACTCTCCTCACCACATACGCCACGTGCCGCTAAGGACACATGGCGTACGTGACATTCGTGCACTTGCAGGTTCTGTACCCGATCGTGATCGATCGGGTCGTTTCACTTATTTAGTTGTGAAGTCTGTGGTCACAGCTGTACCCCGCCGGCCGTGAGGTCGATCTTCAGCTGGGCGGTCTCCTCGGGCGACAGCTCGACGAGGGGGAGCCGCAGGGGACCGGCGGGCAGGCCGAGCAGGGCGAGGGCCGCCTTGGTAGTGATGACGCCCTGTGTCCGGAACATTCCGGTGAAGACGGGAAGCAACCGCTGGTGGATCTCGGTGGCCTTCTGGACGTCGCCGTTGATGTGCGCGTCGACGAGTGCGCGCAGTTCCGGGGTGACGACGTGGCCGACGACGGAGACGAAGCCCACCGCGCCGACGGAGAGCAGCGGAAGGTTGAGCATGTCGTCGCCCGAGTACCAGGCGAGACCGCTGCGGGCGATGGCCCAGCTGGCCCGGCCCAGGTCTCCCTTGGCGTCCTTGTTGGCGACGATCCGTGGGTGCTCGGCGAGCCGCACGATCGTTTCGGTGTCGATCGGGACGCCACTGCGACCGGGGATGTCATAGAGCATGACCGGCAGCTCGGTGGCGTCGGCGATGGCCGAGAAGTGGCGGAGCAGTCCCTGCTGGGGGGGCTTGTTGTAGTAGGGGGTCACCGCGAGGAGGCCATGGGCACCGGCCTGCTCGGCCGCACGGGCGAGTTCGATGCTGTGGCGGGTGTCGTTGGTGCCGATGCCGGCCACGATGTGGGCGCGATCTCCCACCGCTTCCCGTACCGCCCGTACGAGCTGGTCTTTCTCCGCGTCACTGGTTGTGGGCGACTCTCCGGTGGTGCCGTTGAGGATGAGGCCGTCGTTGCCTGCGTCCACCAGATGGGCCGCCAGACGCTGCGCGCCGTCGATGTCGAGTGCGCCGTCCGCCGTGAATGGCGTGACCATGGCGGTGAGGACCCTCCCGAAGGGGGTCTGCGGAGTGGAGATCGGAGCCATAGGTAACACGCTACTCGTTGCTCAGCACACTGTGTCCCTTGAGGGGCGTGACGTACGACTGACGCAAGGAGCCCGGCACTGCCTGCTCGGGGGTTCAGGCAGTGCCGGGTCCGTTTGATCAGCCTAGATGAACTTCATGAAACACCGCAATGCGGACACTTCGCCGGACGAGTCCGTACATGTGTCCCCAACGGCCTCGGCAGCCGCTGAGGAAGTCCCCCTTCGGGAATCCGGGGGAATCTCCTGGAGAGGGTCGAGTCCCCGGACGTCAGGGGGCGATGCGCCCATTCGCGTTGAAGGCGGCGTGGGTCAGCGGCATCAGCCGGGCCCAGTGCTCCTCCATCCGCTCTCCGACCATCTCGATCTCCCGCTGCGGGAAGGACGGGACCGCCGCGAGTTCGTGCTGGGTGCGCAGACCGAGGAAGTGCATCAGCGAGCGGGCGTTGCAGGTGGCGTACATCGAGGAGAAGAGGCCCACCGGGAGGACCGCACGGGCGACCTCTCGTGCGATGCCCGCGGCCAGCATCTCCTGGTACGTCTCGTACGACCGACGGTAGGAGTCCTCCATCGCCTCACTGACGATCTTGTGCTGCTGGGGGCTGCCGTCGATGAAGACGTACTTGCCCGGGCGGCCCTCCTGGACCAGCTTGCGGTCCTGGCCGGGAACGTAGAAGACCGGCTGTAGCTCCCGGTAGCGGCCCGACTCCTCGTTGTACGACCAGCCCACGCGGTGCCGCATGAACTCGCGGAAGACGAAGATCGGGGCGCTGATGAAGAAGGTCATCGAGTTGTGCTCGAAGGGGCTGCCGTGACGGTCGCGCATCAGGAAGTTGATGAGCCCCTTGGAACGCTCGGGGTCCTTCTGCAACTCCGCGAGGGACTGCTCTCCTGCCGTCGAGACGCGGGCGGCCCAGAGTACGTCGGAGTCTGCGGCGGCCTGCTTCACCAGCTCGACGCTGACGTCGGCGCGGAAACTGGGAGTGGCGGACTCGGCGGGCGTATCGGTCACCGGGAGGGGTCCTTCCAAGGGCTGCGTGGGCGGCGACCACTCTAGTCCACCTGCCTCGTCATCCTTCTTCGACCGACCCACGGCCGGACCCCGATCGACCTCGGCCAGCGTGCGACCGCACCACGGCCGCCCGCATGTCAGACCCCGTGACAGACCCACGTGCGAGATGCGTGAGCCGCCCCGCTCTGCCGGGGACACCGGGGAGGCGTCCGTCCTCATATCGGTTCCTCGACAGCCGGCCGGCTGTCGGATCGGCAGCGAAAAATGGGCACCGATTCCGCTTTCCGTACGTCTATAGGAGTGACAGCTCGATCATCACACCAAGGAGAGTGCCTGATGTTCCGCCGGCGCGAGGCCGTCCCCTTTTCGTTCGTGGCCGAGCGCAATCAGTTCCGCAGTAACGTCACTCCCCCACCGAGACAGCGCCCGAGTGTCTCCCAGCTCACGGGTCGCACCCTGACCGGTCTGACCATCGTCGCGGGCCTCGTCGGTTCGTTGCTCCTGGGCATGCCTTCGCTGGAGTCCAGCACCGCACCGGCGCACAGCCAGCAGTCCGAAGCGGCCGAGCGTCGCTGACCCGTACGGCCCCCCTGGGGTGGTCGGCCGAAGGGCACCTCGGTAGCCTCACCCGTCACAGCCCCATCCCGTGTGCTGGTGAGTGAGGATCAGTCGTGCCCCTGCCCTTCCTGACGGCGGACCGCACATTCGACGCGAACGCGGACGATGTTGCCCTGCCCTTCGACGATCATGACCTGTGGCGACGGCCCTACCGTCCCGGGCCCTGGCGGGTGGGGGTCGCGGCTGTGCTGCTCCTCCTTGCCTCCTTCGTACTGATCGCCGGAGTGATCACCGCGTTCGCCGGTGCGCTCGGCGGGGCGGCCGTGTGCATGGCGCTGGGAGGCGGCGTCATCGCGGCGGCCCTGCGTCTGCTGCGCATGGGGGTGTGGGTGAGCCGGCACGGCTTGCGGCGCGTCGCCTTCGTCCTGACCACCACGGTGGAATGGGCCCGGATCGCGGAGATTCGGACGGCGCAGCAGCCCGTGCGGTGGCTGGGGCTGCCCCGTACGGTCCAGGGCCAGGCACTCCTTCTCGTACGGAAGGGATCGAGCGATCCCCTTCTGCTGCTGACCGATCACAACGCGGACTTCCTCTCCCGTGTCGAGGCGTTCGATCGCGCAGCGGACACCGTGGAGGCTTGGGGTTCGGAGTACCGGACGGAGTGAGGTCGAGAAGTCGCCAGAGCACGGAAGAGGCCGGTCACCCCTGGGGTGAC
>NZ_JBHYZO010000001.1:5362-17248 GCF_042753785.1 Streptomyces sp. NPDC059256
TGTTGGGTTTCGCTTAACCGGACGGAGAGGGGACGAAATTCCCCATCCCCACGAACTAGGCGGGACCCCCCTGGGGTGACCGGCCTCTTCCGTCTGTCTTGGTCCGTGTCCTCGGCTGGGTGCGGAAAGACGCCCCGGCTACTTCGGGGGTGCCGCGTGGAGTGCGATGGCGCGTTGCATGGCCTTACGGGCCCGGGGGGTGTCACGGGCGTCGTGGTAGGCGATGGCCAGCCGGAACCAGGTGCGCCAGTCGTTCGGAGCCGCCTCCGTCTCGGCCTGGCGCTGGGTGAAGACCCGGTCGGCGGAGTCGCGGTCGATCCTTCCGCTGGGCAGTCGTACGAGGTCGTCCACGGGCAGGCCGCCCTCGGCTTCCAGTTCCGCGGCCAGCCGATGGGCACGGGTGACGAACTGGGTGTTCTTCCAGAGGAACCAGATGCCGATGACCGGCAGGATCAGCACTGCCACGCCGAAGGTGACGGTGATCAGCGTGCCCTGCTGGATGAGCATGATGCCCCGGCTGCCGACCAGGACGAAGTAGACGACCAGGGCGGTGGCCAGGACGAGGTAGGTGATCTTCGCGCGCATGATGGTCCGGGCCCTCAGGCCAGATCGAGGAAGTGTTCCAGCCCGAAGGTCAGGCCCGGAGTGGTGACCACACGGCGAACGCCCAGCAGGATGCCGGGCATAAAGCTGCTGTGGTGCAGTGAGTCGTGCCGGATGGTGAGGGTCTCACCCTCCCCGCCGAGCAGGACCTCCTGGTGGGCGAGGAGGCCGCGCAGCCGGATCGCGTGCACCGGGACGCCGTCGACATCGGCGCCGCGGGCGCCGTCCAGGGCCGTGGCCGTGGCGTCCGGCTGGGCGGGGCAGCCTGCTTCCGCGCGGGCTGCCGCGATCAACTGCGCGGTGCGGGTGGCGGTGCCGCTGGGGGCGTCGGCCTTGTTCGGGTGGTGGAGTTCGACGACTTCGACCGATTCGAAGTAGCGGGCCGCCTGCTGGGCGAACTTCATGGTGAGGACCGCACCGATGGAGAAGTTCGGTGCGATCAGCACTCCGGTCTTCGGTGAGGCGTCGAGCCAGCCGCCCAGCTGCGCGAGTCGGTCGTCGTTCCAACCGGTGGTGCCGACGACGGCGTGCATGCCGTGCCGCAGGCAGTAGTCGAGGTTGTCCATCACCGAGTCCGGTGTGGTCAGCTCGACCACGGCCTCGGCTCCGACCTCGGCCAGGGTCTCCAGTCGGTCGCCCCGGCCGAGGGCGGCGACGAGTTCCAGGTCGTCGGCGGCCTCGACGGCCCGTACCGCTTCCGACCCGATGCGACCTCGGGCGCCGAGGACGGCCACGCGCAGCTTGCTCATTGGTTTCTTTTCCTCGTGTGGTTAGGAGACCGCTTCTTGGAGTCGGTCCGCCTGGCGGTCCTTCAGCGGGCCGATCACCGCGAGTGACGGACGGTGGCCCAGCACCTCCGCTGCGACCGTGCGTACCTCGTCCGGGGTGACGGCAGCTATCCGCGCGAGCATCTCGTCGACGGACATCTGCGTTCCCCAGCACAGTTCGCTCTTGCCGATACGGTTCATCAGCGCGCCGGTGTCTTCGAGGCCGAGCACGGTGGAGCCGGAGAGCTGGCCGATCGCCCGGCCGATCTCGTCGTCCGTGAGGCCGTCGGACGCGACCCGGTCCAGTTCGTCCCGGCAGATCTTGAGGACGTCGTGGACCTGATTGGGTCGGCAGCCCGCGTAGACCCCGAAGAGGCCGCAGTCGGCGAAGCCCGAGGTGTACGAGTAGACGCTGTAGGCGAGGCCCCGCTTCTCCCGTACCTCCTGGAAGAGACGGGAGGACATCCCGCCGCCGAGTGCGGTGTTCAGTACGCCCAGGGCCCAGCGGCGCTCGTCGGTACGGGCGAGTCCCGGCATACCGAGGACCACGTGCGCCTGCTCGGTCTTGCGGCCCAGGAGTTCGACCTTGCCCGCGGTGCGCAGGGAGCGGCGGCCGTCGCGCGGGGCGAGCGGCACGGCATCGGTACGGGTGAGGGCGCCGGCCTTCTCGAAGGCGCGGCGGACCTGGCGGACGACGGTGGCGTGGTCGACGTTGCCCGCCGCGGCCACGACCAGGTGGGTCGGGTCGTAGTGCTTCTGGTAGAAGCGTCGGACCCGCTCGGCTGTGAGTGCGTTGACGGTGTCGACGGTGCCGAGGACGGGGCGGCCCAGGGGGGTGTCACCGAGCATGGTGTGCGCGAAGAGGTCGTGGACGCAGTCGCCCGGATCGTCCTCGGTCATGGCGATCTCTTCGAGGATCACCCCTCGCTCGGCGTCCACGTCCTCCTGGAGGATCAGGGAGCCGGTGAGCATGTCGCAGACCACGTCGATGGCGAGCGGAAGATCGGTGTCGAGGACCCGCGCGTAGTAGCAGGTGTACTCCTTCGCCGTGAAGGCGTTCATCTCTCCGCCGACCGCATCGATCGCCGAGGAGATGTCGAGGGCGGAGCGACGCTCTGTGCCCTTGAAGAGGAGGTGCTCCAGATAGTGCGTGGCGCCGTTCAGGGACGGCGTTTCATCGCGGGAGCCGACGTGCGCCCAGATGCCGAAGGTGGCCGAGCGCACGGAGGGCAGGGTCTCGGTGACGATCCGCAGACCACCGGGGAGGGTGGTGCGGCGGACGGTGCCGATGCCGTTCTCACCCTGGAGAAGCGTTTGGGTACGGGCGACGGCCCGCTCCTTCGAAGAGGGGCGGGCCGTCGCTCGTGAGCTGCGCGACGTCACTTGGCAGCGTCGTCCTTGTCCTCGGAGCCGGCGTTGTCGGACTCGCCCTCGATCACGGGGATCAGGGAGAGCTTGCCGCGGGAGTCGATCTCGGCGATCTCGACCTGGACCTTGGAGCCGACGGCGAGCACGTCCTCGACGTTCTCCACGCGCTTGCCACCGGCGAGCTTGCGGATCTGCGAGATGTGCAGCAGTCCGTCCTTGCCGGGCAGCAGCGACACGAACGCGCCGAACGTGGTCGTCTTGACGACCGTGCCCAGGTAGCGCTCGCCGACCTCCGGCATGGTCGGGTTGGCGATGCCGTTGATCGTGGCGCGGGCGGCCTCGGCGGCCGGGCCGTCGGCGGCACCGATGTAGATGGTGCCGTCGTCCTCGATCGTGATCTCGGCGCCGGTGTCCTCCTGGATCTGGTTGATCATCTTGCCCTTGGGGCCGATGACCTCACCGATCTTGTCCACGGGGATCTTGACGGTGATGATCCGCGGGGCGTTGGGGGACATCTCGTCCGGGGTGTCGATCGCTTCCATCATCACGTCGAGGATGTGGAG
The DNA here is from genome assembly GCF_042753785.1 of Streptomyces sp. NPDC059256. Classification (NCBI taxonomy): domain Bacteria; kingdom Bacillati; phylum Actinomycetota; class Actinomycetes; order Kitasatosporales; family Streptomycetaceae; genus Streptomyces; species Streptomyces sp. NPDC059256. The sequence goes on from NZ_JBHYZO010000001.1 coordinate 8,664, forward strand.
GCGAGCGTCGCGGGCCTGCTTGAGGGCCGCGGCCAGGACGGAGGCGGGGATGCCGTCCAGCTTGGTGTCGAGCTGGAGGGCGGTGACGAACTCCTTGGTACCGGCGACCTTGAAGTCCATGTCGCCGAAGGCGTCCTCCGCACCGAGGATGTCGGTGAGGGCGACGTAGTGCGTCTGGCCGTCGATCTCCTGGGAGATCAGACCCATGGCGATGCCGGCGACGGGGGCCTTCAGCGGCACACCGGCGTTCAGCAGCGACATGGTGGAGGCGCAGACCGAGCCCATGGAGGTGGAACCGTTGGAGCCGAGGGCCTCGGAGACCTGACGGATCGCGTAGGGGAACTCCTCGCGCGTCGGCAGCACCGGCACGATCGCGCGCTCGGCGAGCGCGCCATGGCCGATCTCGCGGCGCTTGGGCGAGCCCACGCGGCCGGTCTCACCGACGGAGTACGGCGGGAAGTTGTAGTTGTGCATGTAGCGCTTGCGGGTCACCGGGGAGAGGGTGTCCAGCTGCTGCTCCATGCGGAGCATGTTCAGGGTGGTGACGCCCAGGATCTGGGTCTCGCCACGCTCGAACAGGGCGGAGCCGTGGACGCGCGGGATCGCCTCGACCTCGGCGGCCAGCGTGCGGATGTCCGTGATGCCGCGGCCGTCGATGCGAACCTTGTCCTTGATGACGCGCTCGCGCACCAGGGCCTTGGTCAGGCTGCGGTAGGCGGCGGAGATCTCCTTCTCGCGGCCTTCGAAGGCCGGGAGGAGCTTCTCGGCTGCCAGCTCCTTGACGCGGTCCAGCTCGCTCTCGCGGTCCTGCTTGCCGGCGATGGTGAGCGCCTGGGACAGCTCGCCCTTGACGGCGGAGGACAGGGCCTCGTACACGTCGTCCTGGTAGTCCAGGAAGACGGGGAACTCGCCGACGGGCTTCGCGGCCTTGGCGGCCAGGTCGGCCTGGGCCTTGCAGAGGACCTTGATGAAGGGCTTCGCGGCATCGAGGCCGGCGGCCACGATCTCCTCGGTGGGCGCCTCGGCGCCGCCCTTGACCAGCTGGATGGTCTTCTCGGTGGCCTCGGCCTCGACCATCATGATCGCGACGTCACCGTCTTCGAGCGCACGGCCGGCGACGACCATGTCGAAGACGGCGTCCTCCAGCTCGGTGTGCGTCGGGAAGGCGACCCACTGGCCCTTGATCAGCGCGACGCGGACGCCGCCGATCGGACCCGAGAAGGGCAGTCCGGCCAGCTGGGTGGAGGCCGAGGCGGCGTTGATGGCCACGACGTCGTACAGGTGGTCGGGGTTGAGCGCCATGATCGTCGCGACGACCTGGATCTCGTTGCGCAGGCCCTTCTTGAAGGAGGGGCGCAGCGGGCGGTCGATCAGGCGGCAGGTGAGGATCGCGTCCTCGGAGGGGCGGCCCTCCCGGCGGAAGAAGGAGCCGGGGATCTTTCCGGCCGCGTACATCCGCTCCTCGACGTCGACCGTCAGGGGGAAGAAGTCGAGCTGGTCCTTGGGCTTCTTGGAGGCGGTGGTGGCCGACAGCACCATGGTGTCGTCGTCCAGGTACGCCACGGCGGAGCCGGCGGCCTGCCGGGCGAGGCGGCCCGTCTCGAAGCGGATGGTGCGGGTGCCGAAGGAACCGTTGTCAATGACGGCCTCGGCGTAGTGGGTCTCGTTCTCCACTAGTGATTTCTCCGTTACTTTGCGTCTTGTGTCCCTTCGCCCGTGTGGCGGGGGGACTGGGCGGAGAAGCTCTCGTTCCTGGGGCCGGTCTTCGATCGAAGCACCCGGGAGCACCGGCGGACCGGTTTCCGGGAGCCACTACCGAGGACCGGCGGCGGCGAGCCAGCTTCTCCCACAGGGGTGGTACGGGTGATGCGTCTTTATTGCTTTGTGTAACCACACCCAGAATAAGTGCCGGGTGGCAGGTCACGCACGTACAGCAAAAGGGAGCGGTTCCCTCGTCACGGGGGAACCGCTCCCTCCACGGCGTCTTACTTGGCGCCGCCGGCCGCACCACGGCGGATGCCGAGGCGGTCGACCAGCGTACGGAAGCGCTGGATGTCCTTCTTGGCCAGGTACTGCAGCAGACGGCGGCGCTGGCCGACCAGGATGAGCAGACCGCGGCGGGAGTGGTGGTCGTGCTTGTGGGTCTTGAGGTGCTCGGTCAGGTCCGAGATCCGGCGCGAGAGCATGGCGACCTGGACCTCGGGGGAGCCGGTGTCGCCCTCCTTGGTGCCGAACTCGGTCATGATCTGCTTCTTCGTAGCGGCGTCGAGAGACACTCGGTACTCCTTCGTGGTGTTCTTGCGCCCACGAGTGCCCCTGGTCTTGTACTCAGGGGAGCTTCCGTGACTCGGAGGCGAAGGCGCGATGGGCGCAGCTCCCAGAAGAACCGGGGGCGCGTACACAAACGGCCGTCACCCACAGTACCAGTCGTGCACCAGCGGCCCGGACGGGGACCGCCGGAGCCGTCGGTGGTGATGTCAGCTGGTCAGGGACCGTGCCGCCGAGTAGACGTCGAGGACGGCGAGGGAGAGCGGGACGAGGGAGAGCAGGACGAGGCCCTCGGTGAGGTCGAGGAGTCGGCCCCAGAAGGGTGACAGGCCCTTCTTGGGGATGACGAGGCCGATGGCGGTGATCAGTGCGGCACCCGCGGCGACGGCGGCGGCGAGCCAGACGGTGCGGATGTCGAGGCCGCTACGGTCCCCGTACATCACCAGCTCCTTGACGAGGTCGACGGGCGGGTTGAGGGAGAGGCCGAGGACCAGGAGCGCGATGGCGGCGATTCCGGCGACGAGGGCGCAGGCGACCTGCGAGGTGTAGCGGAAGAGGCGGGCGCGCAGGAGCATCGCGAGGCCGGCCGCGAGGGCGAGGAGCTGCCCCCAGAAGCTGCTGGAGAAGCCGAGGACCGCGGCGCTGCCGACGACGACCGCGGCGCAGCCGCCGACCAGGCCCAGGAGCATTTCATGGCCGCGGCGGGCCTGGAGGGCGATGCGCTCGCCGTCGACGGGCTCGGGTTCGGGCAGGGCGTGTGGGTCCGCGGGGTCGGCGTTGAAGTCGTCCTCGGCGGCGCTGCGGGGGGATGCGTAGCCGATGGGGAGCCGGGCGAAGCGGGCCGAGAGTCCGGGCAGGAAGGCGACGAGCCCTATGGCGACGGGCACGACGACGGCGGCGGTCTCGGTGGCGGTGGCCTCGGTGAGGATGCCGATGAAGGTGGCGAGGGTGCCGGTGGCGCTGAGGAAGGTGGCGGCCACGAAGGGTGCGTCACCGCTGGGGGTGAGGGCGACGAGGGCGACCGATGCGACCAGCACGGTGACGCAGCCGAGGAGGAACTGGAGCCGGCCGGGGCCGTCGCCGCTGTCGGGGGCGATGATGCCGGAACCCGCGATCAGGAGCAGGGGCAGTGCGCCGAGGCCGAGGGCGACGGCGGTGGCGCGGTCGGCGTAGACGCGGGCGCGCACCCCGGCGAAGGCGGTGAGGAGGAGTCCAGCGGCGCCGGCGATGATGCCGGGCAGGCTGTGCATGTCGTGGTGGACGGGGTCGGCGAACCAGAGGATGAAGCCCATCAGCACCAGCAGCACCACGCCGCCCAGCTGTCCTGCTGCGCGCAGGAGTTCGTCGCTCCACAGATGCCGGTCGCGGCGCACGGCGGACGCCACGGCGTCCGACACATCGTCATAGACGGCCGGGGGGAGGGACTCGGCGAACGGGCGGAGGCTGAGGACCTCGCCGTCGAGGATCTGTTGGGCCGAGAGCGTGCGGGCGCCGTCGAGGACCGTGCCGTCCCGGCGGACCAGGTGGTAGCCGCTGGGCGTGCCGGGGGTCTGGGTCTGGCCGGTGAGCCGCAGGATCTCCGGGTAGACGTCGGCAACGGCGATGTCTTCGGGAAGGGCGACATCGATCCGGCTGTCCGGCGCGACGACGGTGACGCGGCAGAAGCCGGTCGCTGCGGTCGTACTCACTGTCTGGTCCCCCTGATTCGCGGTTGCGCACACTGCGCGCGCCACCCTACCGGGACATCTTGGGCTGGTCTGCAAGTAGGATCGCCGTCGCGCGGAGGGGGCCCGCCGCTCACGGGGGCGTCGGTACGAAAGCTGCCCACCAGCATCCAACTGCACATGCTTTTCGTCCGTATCGAGGGATTGATGCTCCGGTGAGCCAGATCGTCGTGAAACGCCCGCCGAGGTCCCTGCCGCCTGAAGTGCCCACTGATGCACTGGCTCTTGAGCCACCTCCCGAGCTCCCGCGGGGGCAGCAGGAGGGCATGCTGATGCAGATCCTGCCGGTGCTCGGCATGGGGTCATCGGTGGTCTTCTTCTTCTCGCCGCAGGCACCTCCGTTCATGCGCATCATGGGTGTGCTGATGCTGGTGTCCACCCTGGCGATGGTGATCGCCCAGGTGGTGAGATTCCGTCGGGGTACGCAGGGGCAAATGGCGGATGTCCGGCGGGACTACCTCAAATACCTCGCCCAGACACGGCGGACCATCCGCAAGACGGCGCGCAGTCAGCGGGACGCCCAGCTCTATCTGAATCCCGATCCCGAACAGTTGTGGTCACTGGTGGCCGAGGGCTCTCGGGTGTGGGAACGCCGGGTGGGCGACCATGACTTCGGTCAGATCCGGATCGGGCTCGGTGCGCAGCAGTTGGCGACACCGCTGATCGCGCCGGACACCGCGCCGGTGGACGAGTTGGAGCCGTTGGCCGCGGGGGCGATGCAGCAGTTCCTGGCGGTCCACGGTTCGCTGGACGGCCTGCCGATGGCGATCTCCCTGCGCGCCTTCTACCACTTGACGGTTTCCGGGGAGCCGCAGTCGGCGCACTCCGCCGCGCGTGCTCTGGTGACCCAGTTGGTGACCCTGCACTCCCCCGACGACCTGATGGTCGCGGTGGTCGCAGCTCCGGGGTCCGTGGAGCGGTGGGACTGGACGAAGTGGCTGCCGCACACCCAGGTGCCCGGCCAGATCGACGGGGCCGGCAGCAAGCGGCTGTTCGGCGATGACCTCAGCGAGCTGGAGCAGTTGCTGCACAGCAGGTTGGAGGGCAGGCCGCGGTTCAGTCGGGACAACCAACCGGTGCTCGACCAGCCGCACATCGTCCTGGTGCTCGACGGCGGGATGGTGCCGCCCGACTCCCTGTTCGCGGCGGCCGAGGGGTTGCAGGGCGTGACCATCGTCGAGGTGGTCTCCGGCGACCTCGACGAGCCGCGCGGTGGACTGTCGATCGTGGTGCGCCCGGGGAGGCTGCGGCTTGCTTCGGGGCACCGGGTGGCGTACGAGGGGGTTCCGGACGGGATCTCGCTGCCCGCCGCGGAGGCGTTGGCGCGCCAGCTGGCGCCGCTGCGGACGGGCGGGGGCGACGACGACGAGCCGCTGTTGGCGAATCTGGACTTCACGGACCTGTTGAACCTGGGGGACGCGGCCAGCGTCGATGTGGCGCGGACCTGGCGGCCCCGGTCCATGGCGGAGCGGTTGCGGGTGCCCATCGGCGTCGGCGAGGACGGCCAGCCGGTGATGCTGGACCTCAAGGAGGCGGCGCAGGAGGGCATGGGTCCGCACGGGCTCTGTGTCGGCGCCACCGGCTCCGGAAAGTCGGAGTTGCTGCGGACCCTGGTGCTCGGTCTCGCGGTCACCCACTCGTCGGAGACGTTGAACTTCGTGCTCGCCGACTTCAAGGGTGGGGCGACCTTCGCGGGGATGTCGCAGATGCCGCACGTCGCGGCTGTGATCACCAACTTGTCGGACGACCTGACGCTGGTGGACCGCATGGGTGACGCGATCCGCGGCGAGTTGCAGCGGCGGCAGGAGTTGCTGCACAAGTCGGGCAACTACGCCAACATCCACGACTATGAGAAGGCCCGTGCCGCGGGTGCCCCGCTGGAGCCGCTGGCCTCGCTGGTGCTGGTGCTGGACGAGTTCTCCGAACTGCTGACCGCCAAGCCCGACTTCATCGACATGTTCATCCAGATCGGTCGGATCGGTCGTTCGCTGGGCGTGCATCTGCTGTTGGCGTCCCAGCGGCTGGAGGAGGGCAAACTACGGGGCCTCGACACCTATCTCTCGTACCGGATCGGTCTGCGGACGTTCTCGGCCGCCGAGTCGAGGGCCGCGATCGGGGTGCCGGACGCGTACCACCTGCCGTCGGTGCCGGGCTCGGGCTATCTGAAGTTCGGTACGGAGGAGATGACCCGGTTCAAGGCGGCGTACGTCTCGGGGACCTATCGCACTGGCGGGCCGGACCTGTCGGCCGGCCAGTTGCCCATCGAGCGACGGCCCGCGGTCTTCACGGCCGCCCCGGTGCCGGTGGTGTACGCGGCTCCCACGCCGATCACCAGTGGGTCCGCCCGTACGCACGAGGACGAGGCGCTGGCGGACACGGTGCTCGACGTGATCGTGCGCCGGTTGGAGGGGCAGGGCGTGCCCGCGCACCAGGTGTGGTTGCCGCCGCTGGACCAGGCACCGACCCTGGACCAGTTGCTGCCGGGGCTGGCGCCGACGGCGGACCGCGGGCTGACCGCGACGGAGTACACCCGTCCCGGGGGCCTCACGGTTCCGCTGGGGCTCATCGACAAGCCCTTCGAGCAGCGGCGCGAGGTGCTGTACCGGGACTTCTCCGGTGCCGCGGGACACATGATGATCGTGGGCGGTCCACAGTCGGGCAAGTCGACGCTGATGCGGACGCTGATCTCGTCCTTCGCCCTCACTCACACCCCGCACGAGGTCCAGTTCTACTGTCTGGACTTCGGCGGTGGCGGGCTCTCCTCACTGTCCGACCTGCCACACGTCGGTGGAGTGGCGTCCCGGCTGGACCCGGAGCGGGTGCGCCGTGCGGTAGCCGAGGTGCTCGGGGTGCTGAACCGTCGGGAGGAGTTCTTCCGCTCCAACGGGATCGACTCCATCGCCACGTACCGTCGTCGGCGCGCGGCGGGCGAACTCCCGGGTGAAGCCTGGGGCGATGTGTTCCTGGTCATCGACGGCTGGGGCGGCTTCAAGAACGACTACGAGATGTTGGAGCCGCTGGTCGCGGATCTGACCGCACGGGGGCTGGGCTACGGCATCCATGTGGTGATCACCGCAGCCCGGTACATGGAGGTGCGGGCGGCCCTCAAGGACCAGATGCTGGGCCGGCTGGAGTTGCGGCTCGGTGACGTCATGGACTCCGAGTTCGACCGGAAGGTCGCGGCCAACGTGCCGACCGGGGTGCCGGGCCGTGGTCAGGTGCCGGAGAAGCTGCACTTCATGACCGCCCTGCCGAGGATCGACTCGATCAGCTCGGCGGGTGATCTGGCGGAGGGGTGCGCGGCCCTGGTGCAGGCGTCCAAGAGCCAGTGGAACGGACCGCCGGCGCCCGTCATCCGGCTGTTGCCGCGCCGGCTGCCCGCGGAGCAGTTGCCGAAGGGCTTCGAGCAGCCGCAGCACGGCATCGCCATCGGCATCGACGAGACCAGCCTCGAACCGGTGTTCGTCGACTTCGAAACCGACCCCTTCTTCCTGGTCTTCGGCGAGAGCGAGTCCGGCAAGACCGCACTGCTGCGGCTGATCGCCAAGCAGATCACCGAGCGGTACACGCCCGAACAGGCGCGGATCGTGGTGGGCGACTACCGGCGCACCATGCTGGAGGCGGTGGCCCCCTCGCACCTGTTGGAGTACGCCCCGATGACGTCGGCCATGGAGATGCACATGGACGCCATCGGAACCGTCATGGGCAAGCGGGCGCCCAAGCCGGACATCACCCCTCAGCAGTTGCGCGACCGCAGCTGGTGGACCGGCCCACAGCTGTTCGTGATCATCGACGACTACGAGTTGGTGGCCACCGGTTCGGGCAATCCGCTGTCGGTGCTGGTGGAACATCTGCCGTTCGCCCGTGACGTCGGCATCCGCTTCATCGTGGCCCGCAGCTCCGCGGGGGCGTCCCGGGCGATGTACGAGTCGTTCATGCAGCGGATCAAGGAGTTGGGGGCGCAGGGCGTCATCCTCTCCGGGGATCCGGGTGAGGGCGACATCCTGGGCAACGTCCGGGCGCGGCCGATGCCTCCGGGACGCGGCACGTTCGTTTCGCGCAAGCGCGGCGCGCCGCTGATCCAGGTGGGCTGGCTGCCGGATCGCTGACGACCATAGGGTGTCCAGGGCCGTCCGAAGGGGCGGCCCGACAGCTGGCTCCCCTCCGGGAGGGCCCGCTGGTTCGACCGAACCGTGGGAGGGACGGCGCGATGGCTGACTCAGCCGACAAGGAACGCCAGAAGGACGAGTTGTACGCCCTCGACATCTCCGGTGTGGAGTGGCTCAGCGCCCCCGGCACCAGCGAGGACGAGGAGCGGGTGGAGATCGCCCATCTGCCCGGTGGCGCGGTCGCGATGCGCTCGTCGCTGGACCCGGACACCGTGCTGCGCTACACCGAGGCCGAGTGGCGGGCCTTCGTCCTCGGGGCGCGTGACGGGGAGTTCGACCTCACCTGAGTGCTTGCGTTCGGGTCGGGCGGGAACGGGCCGACCCGAACGAGGGGGGGTGGCGCGCCGCGGGGCGGGGCACCACCCCGCGCCTGGGGCGCCGGGGGCGGCAAGCAGATTGAGGAGCCGGGGGAGGGTTGGAATGT
>NZ_JBHYZO010000001.1:17258-231011 GCF_042753785.1 Streptomyces sp. NPDC059256
GGGGGGGGGGGGGGCGCGGGCCCTCCGCGTACGGGGGGGGGGGCCGGGGCCGGTGCCGGGCAACCCCCCTCGTCATGGGCGCAGTTCGGATCACTGCATCATGCGGAACCGGGCTGCGTTGCCCTTGTCGGTGTCCTGGTAGCCCACGACGGCCTGGTCCAGCAGGCGGGCGATGGTCGCCAGCTCCTGGTTGAGGCCGTCCATGTTGGTGGCGATGTTGCTCTGGACGGTGATGTACGCCTCCTTGGCCTCACCCTGCCAGTTTCCGGCGACCTGCTTCACCTGGCCCAAGAGGTCCTGGAGCTGCTGGTTGAGGTAGGTGGAGGTGGCGCGCACATCGCTGGCCGCCGTGGTCACTGTGTCGTAATTGACGGCAGTCGTCATCGTTTGCTCCTAGTGGCGAGGGTCTGCGAACGGTGCGGTGTGGATCAGACGTTCAGGATGGCGCTGCCCTGTCCGGGCTCCATCTTGCGGAACGCCTGGATGCGCTCGGTCTCCTGGGCGTCGAAGCCGTCGGCGCTCATCTTGACCAGCTGCTGGAGGTTGTCCAGGTCGCGCTGCACATCGCGCAGTCGGCGGTTGAGCTCCGCCTGTACCCGGTCGTACTCCTGCTGGGCCGCACCCTTCCAGCCCGCCTGAATGCGGTCCACCACGCCGTTGAGCGAAGTGATCCGACTGTTCAGCTCCCCCTGGAATTTGTCGATCTTGCCGGAAAGACCGACGAGTTCGCCACTAGTGACATCAAGGTCCCTATTGCCCGACATCGTGCTCCTTCTTCCTTCGACGGTTACGTAGACGGAAGCCAATTGGATGCCGCCCCCGTGATGGACAGGTTTCCACCGGTCCTACCGTCACTCTATCCACTCGGTACAGGTGTTCCAACTGCAAAGTAACCTGGGCCATTTACCTCAATGCGCCCTCTTGCGCCGGGTGTCGCGGAGGACCGTCGCCGACCCTGCGACCACGGACACCAGTACGACGCCGATTCCCAATGCATAGGTTGCGTACCGCTCGGTGCGTTCCTGTGGAGTCTCGCCGAGGGTGAGCGCTGCGGGCTCCGGAGCGGGGGCCTTGGCCGGCCCGAGGTCGGGGGTCGGCTGCTGGATCGGGCCGTCGTCACCGTCGAGCGCGCGCACCGGGTCGACGACGCCCCAGCCGACGAAGTCATCACGGCCGTTGGTGCTGCGCTCGGCGGTCTGCTCGATCTGGGCGACGATCTCGTGCGGCTTCCAGCGCGGGTACTTCGCCTTCAACAGGGCGGCGACCCCGGCCACATAGGGCGCCGAGAAGCTGGTGCCGTTGTCGACGCACTGGCCGTTGCCGGGGACGGTGGAGACCACGTCGACGCCCGGTGCGGCGACGCCGACGAAGTCACCGGCTTGGGAGAAGGCGGCCCGCTCGTTGTTGCGGTCCGACGAGGCCACCGCGAGGACCCCGGGGAAGGCCGCGGGATACGTCTTCTTCGACTTGCCGTCCATGCCGTCGTTGCCCGCCGAGGCGACGACGACGATCTCCTCCTTCAGCGCCCGATCGACCGCGAGCCCCAGCGCCGAATCCGGCTTCAGGGGCTTGGTCGTGTCCTGGGAGATGTTGATGACGTCGGCCTTCTCGGCGATGGCGTGGTCGATCGCCTTCGCCATCGACACATCGCTGCCGCTGTTGTTCTCGTCGTTCTGGCGGATCGGAATGATGGTGGCCTCCGGGGCCAGCCCCACGAAACCCGTCCCCGCCCGCGGACGGGCCGCGATGATGCCGGCGACCTTGGTGCCGTGCCCGATCTCGTCGACCGTCCCGTTGGTCTTGCCCGCGTTACCGCTCGGGTTCTCCTTGTCCACCGGTAGGAAGTCCTTGCCGGCGGATGCATCGACGGCCCCTCGCAGTTGGGGGTTCTTGTTGTCCACGCCCGTGTCGATCACGGCCACGCGGACGCCCTTGCCCTTGGTGTCCTGCCAGACCTGGTCGAGAAGGACGCGCTGCAAGGGCCAGGGGATGCCGGGGATCTGTTTCTTCATCGGAATGGTGCACTCACCACTGCCGTCCAGGACGGGCCCTCCGCCGCCCGCGGTGTGCGGAGAGTGCACGGCGTACGCGAGCGAGGGTGCGAACGCCCATCCGGCGAGGGTGGCCGCAACGGCGGCCCGAGCGATCCGTCGGTGGGGACGCGGATACGGATGTGTATGCGACACGGACGAGCGCTCCCTTATGAACCCTGCGGCTGGCGCGCGCTGTTGGTGTCGAGCCGGGGCCCCTTGGAAAGGAACTCCGACCACACGATCGGAACCAGCGCGGGCGTCACCTTGCCGTATCCCAGCCGGTTCTGCGCCTCGCTCGGCTCGGGGCGTCCGTCGGACTGTTCCGGCTGGTCGCCCGCGCCGATCTCCGAACGGTCGCTGTCGCTGTCACCGTTGGACTGGACCGCGTATCGCAGTCCGGTGTCGGTCACCAGGAACAACGAGCCGTCGGGCTTGGTCTGCTCGCCCTGGACCTGGGTGTAGAGGAGCCCGGTGCCAGGCGTCACATAGGTACTGGTCCCACCGGCCGTGATCTCCGCCGGATAGCGGGAGCCCGCCCACATCGACAAGGTCGTCCGCCCCTTGTCGTCCACCTTGCGCAGCACGCTGCAGATCGTGTCGCGCTCCCCGCCCGTCGTGTTGATCAGCTCCGCCTTCAGGGCGGGCCAACGGTACTCACCGCCGAAGTCCTCGGACTCGGGGACCAACGACGAGGCGTCCACCTTCGACGCGTCACCCTCCATGTTGAGCAGGTCGGTCTGGGGGGAGTTGATCAGCAGCCAGGCCGTGAAGTCCGACACGGGACGCACCTCGCCCTTGAGCACGACGTAGTGCTGCGGGCCGGTGCCGGTGGGGGCCCGCAGGACCATGCCGATCCGGTCCTGCCCCTCGGTCAGCCCGCCGCGGATACCGGCATCCGCTCCCACTTCACCCGGCACTTCGGGGAACTCGACCCGGCTGCCCTCATGGAGCGTGGCCAGCCAGTCGTCGGTGACGGCCTGGGGCTGCTCCCGGTTGACCAGGGCCCGGGTCAACACATCGGAATCGTCGCCGGGCACCAGGTACTTGGTGCCGGACGGATCGACGAGGAAGCGCTTCTTCTGCTGGCCCTGCACATAGAGGACCTGACCGTCCTTGAGCTTCCGGGCGCCCTCGGTGAGCTTCTCGTCGCGCTTGCCGAAGACGAACGTCGCCTTCTGCACGGAGGTGCTCTTGCCCGCGCCCGGCTGCTCGCAGGCGGCCCATCGCTTGGGCTGCTCCGCTTCCTTCTCGCCGGGCAGCCGGTCGGGGGCGTACGGAATGCCGAGGATGGGTCCGCGCGGGGGCTTGCCGCGGTCCAGGACGTCGTCGCTGACCGTGATGACCTTGAACTGCTGGGGGTTGAGCAGCAGTCGGGCGGAGGCCAGGTTGAGGACGGGGTGGAGGAGGACCTTCTTGCTCTTGTCCTTGCCCGTCTCCAGGACCACGTACCGGGTGGTGGACTTCTTGCCCACGATCACCTTGGTGCCGGGTGCCGCCCAGTCCTTGGGCGCCTTGGGCTTGAACATGCCGAACGCGCCGAAGCCGGCCAGGACGAGAGCGCCGACGATCAGCCCGGGCACGATGGCCCGCATCGGGCGCGGCGCTCCTTCCTCCGTTCCCGTGGCAGAAGGCTGGAGGAATGCCGCCACCGTGCGTTTCTTCGCAAAGGTGTACGCGTTGAGCTCATCCCGCCGTGATGCCATGAGTCCCCATTGATGAAGAAGGCGCTATTTCCCCGTGGAGGCCGTCTGGTGCGTTCGACCTCGGGTCCTGAATACCGGACCGGCCCCCTACTATGCCTGTTATCCGATGGCGCGCGTGGGCCGGGTAGGGTGTTCCGGCCCCTGAATCCCCTTATGGGAATGGGCCATCGGGGGCGATCGGGACGGTTTGGGGTTTTATGAACTGGGGGACGGATTAATGGCTTCCGCTACGCGTGCGCGGCGCGCTGCCCGGGGGCAATCCCCCAACCAACCCGGGGCGCCCTCGCAAGGAGCGGTCGCCCCCCGACTCAAGGGACGACCCGGACACTTCGGCTCGTTCCGACTGCAACAGTTCGTCCTGATCGAGATCGCCGCCGCCCTGTTGCTGGTGGCCTGGGTGATCGACACCCTGCTGCTGGTTCCGACGGCCGTCGTCGCGGCGGTCCTGGTGCTCCTGGCCCTCCTGCGCAGGCACCGACGCTCCCTGCCGGAGTGGCTGTCCACCGTCTTCGCGCTGCGCGCACGGACCCGCAGGGCCGCCTCCCTGGTGCTGCCCACGGACACCGAACCGGGTCTGGCCCCCGCCGTCGAATGCGACCCCGCCCTGCGGACGTACACCTTCAGCGACCGTGACCGCCGACCGGTCGGAATGATCGGGGACGGCACCTTCGTGACCGCGCTCCTCCAGGTCGAGACCGGCCCCACCGCGCTGCGCCCGGAGCGGACCGCGCGGCCCCTGCCCGTCTCCCTGGTACGGGATGTGCTGGAGGTGGACGGCATCCGGTTGGAGTCGGCGCAGATCGTCCAGCACACCCAACCGGCGCCTGCGCCGCATCTGCCGCAGCAGTCCGTCGCCGCTCGCAATTACGCCCCCCTCCAGGCCCAGACGGGCTCGCCCGCACTGCGGATCACCTGGATCGCGCTCAAGCTGGATCCCGAACTGTGCCCCGAGGCGGTCGCGGCCCGCGGTGGCGGTTTGGAGGGGGCACAGAAGTGTCTGGTGCGCACCGCCGACCAGTTGGCGAGCCGGCTGACGGGCGCCGGGTTCACCGCGACCGTGCTGACCGAGCCGGAGTTGATCGCCGCCATCGCGACCTCCTCCTGTGCGAGCCCGCTCGCCATCGCCCAGGCCGGTCGGGCGGACGCGCCGACGCGGCGCACCCAGGAGACCTCCCGCACCTGGCGGGTCGACGACCGTCGTCACACCACGTACTGGATGGGCCGTTGGCCGCAACTGGGCGGCGGCGGGGCCTCCATGCCGCAACTGGTCGCGTTGCTGACCTCCATCCCGGCACTGGCCACGACCTTCAGTCTCACCCTGGGGCGGGGCGATCGACAGGGGATGACCGTGACCGGCCATGTCCGCATCACGGGTCGTAGCGATGAGGAACTGGTCACCGCCCGCCATGAACTGGAGCGCGCCGCCCGGGGAGTGCGTACCGGACTGGTGCGGCTCGACCGGGAGCAGTTGCCCGGAATGCTCGCCACACTGCCGCTCGGGGGAGCCCGCTGATGCCGTCACCCGCCACCAGACTCCGCACCGGATTCGGACTGATCGGCCCGCGCCGCGACCGGCACGAGGTGCCGTTGGACCAGCTCGCCGCGCTCGCCGTGCCCGTGGGTGACGACGGGATGGTCATCGGTGTGGACGCCGAGGGCCGGCCCACCGTGCTCGGCATCAACCGTCCCACTCCGTACGACGTGACGCTGATCGGCGGCCTGTGGACGGCGCAGGTGCTCGCGCTGCGGGCGGCGGCCACGGGCGCCCGGGTGACGGTCGAGACCGGACGTGCCCCGGCCTGGACGGCGTTGGCCCAGGCTGCCGGCGGCGGTCAGCAGTGCATCTCGCTCCACGATGTGGGGCGGGTGCCGCCGCAGGGGCCGTCGGCGGGCAGCCCGGTCGTGGTGGTACGCGACTGCGGCATGCGTCCGCCGCGCGGCCGGGTGGTGTCCGGGCCCTGGCAGTCCGTGGTGACCCTGCTCCCGTATCTCAGTCCGGTCGCACCGCGGTTGATGGAGAAGTCGGGTGTGGTGGGGGTCCAGCGGGTGTCCCCCGACGAGGCGGCTCAGATCGGTCGCATCATGCATCTGCCCCCGGCCGAGGCGGAGGCGCTGTCCACTCTTGCGGACGGTGTGACGCTCTGGTGTACGGCACGTGATCGACAGTTCGTCATGACCCAGGCCACGGACGCCGAGACCGGATTGTTGGGCAGCGCCCGCAGGATGGACTGACCGGCGCGCCTACGCCAGGGCTTGCCCTGTTTTGTCCGGCGTTCTTCCCAGTTCTTCGCCGTTTCTTCCTCTGCGTTTTGTTCAACGACTGGTGGGCATGGGCCACGTGGGGGCCGCCCTTGGTGTACGGGACGGTAGCCGACGGACGGTCGGCCCTGCCGGTCCGCCCCAATGGGCGATTAGGGTGGTGGGGAGAGCGGCGCAAGACCCTGCGGGGGTGCGCCGTAGAACCTGAGGGGACACCGGCGGTGTTCCACAGGGAGAGCCGGGCCGATCGGGAATCAGCGGTCGCCCCCACCCACGACGGCACCAGGGTGCTCGACCACACCAGGAGGCACAGTGAACAGCGATCGGGACGAAATCCGCGGGGGTTGGGTTCCCGCCGACGAGTCCGACGCGGAGCCCGCCGAGATGACGGGTGAGTTCACCATCGACTACACCCCGCCGGCCTGGTACACGCAGAACGCGTCGGGTGACTCGGGGGGCGCAGCGGGGTCGGCGCAGTCGGCACCTCCACCACCGGCCGGTGCGCCGGTGGCGGTACCGGGGCTGCCCACGGGCAGTGGGTTCGAGCCGAGTTGGACCCAGGCACGTCCGCCGGTGGCACCGCAGCCCGGCCCTCCGGTGTCCCAGCACCCGGAATCCGCACCTCCGGCTCCGGATGCTGCGACTTCGACCCCGGTGGCTCCTGCTTTCTCCCCTCCCACGGTCGACCGTCCTGACTTCAGCCGTCCTGACGTCAACCGCCCTGCTGTCGACCCTGTTGCCTATGCGCCTCCGGCCTTTGTGCAGCCGCCGGCTCCCAACGCTCTCTCGCCGGAGCGGCCGTCGACCGAAGCCATGGCCCAGGCGCCGGCTTCCGAGCAGCCGCCGAGCACCATCGCGCCGCCGACTCCGGAGCCGGTGCCGGTCATGCAGCCGGCACCGATCGTCGAGCCGGCGCCCGTTGAGCCCCTGCGGGATACGGCTGCCGCCCCGGACTTCACGGCGCCATCAGTACCGGTGGCCGGGCAGGAAGCCGCTGCTCACAGCGCCTCTTCCGCCCCGGAGTCGGCACCCGAGTCCCGTCCGCACACCACGGGGACGCCCGTCGCATCCGCGTCCGCGCCCCTCGGCGGCGGTGATGTGGAGAGCGGGGCGACCATGCGCTTCTCCCCCGCCGCGCCGGCTCGCGAGATCCCCGCCGCGCCGGCTCACGAGATCACGGAGCGGGACGCCGCGGCTGAGCAGTCGCGTCCCTTGAGCGCCACCACGGACACGGCCACCACCACGGACACGGCCACGGCCCCGGATACGGCGTCGAAGCAGCCCGAGCGGTCCGACGAGGCAGCTGATTCCGCTCCGCACGCCGAGCGCACCGCGGACGGAGCGTTCGCCGTCGACCCACCGGGCGACGTCGACACGGACCCCGTGGTCGACCCCGCTGCCGCACCGGCACCCGCCGAGACGTCCGAGCAGGGCGGTACGACGGCTGCGGCCGGCGATGCCTCCGACCGCCCGTCGGCGACGGATTCCGTACCACCTGCCGGCGAGGACCCGGCCTCCGATGGTCAGTCGGACTCCGTCGCCTCCGCCGATGCCCAGGATGCCCAGCATCCCCAGGCCGATCCGGGCCGTCCGGCACCTCAGGACGCAGCTCCGGCTCCGCGCGACGCGGGGCCGGTTTCCCAGGACGGGGTGCCTGCGGCCCTGCCGACACCCGCGCAGGCGTGGACGCCCGGTGGTCAGACGCCGGATGCGGCCCTGCCGCCGCTGCCGCCTGCCTTCCAGCCCGCCGCGCCTGCCTCCGCGCCGCAGTGGCCGGTCTCCCCGCAGAGTTCCGAGCAGTCCGCGGTGCCACCACTGCCCGGCCCCACGCAGGCCGGGCCTCCGCCGGGGTACGGCTTCCCGCAGCCCGGAACGCCGGACCAGCGCGGTGGGTACGGCTATCCCCAGCCGGGTGACCCGATGGCCCGGGGACCGCATCCTGCACCCCCCGGACCTCACACTCCTCCCGTACCGATGCAGCCGGGCGTTCCGGAGGCTCATCAGGGCCCCGGCGAGGCAGCCATCCCGCACCCCCAAACCCCCATGCACCCTCAGGCTCCCCTGCACCCCCAAGCCCCTCAGCACGCGCGGCCCACACAGCAGCCTCAGCCCCCCGCGCCGCAACACCAGTACCAGCAGGCACCGCAGCAGCCGTACGCTCACCAGGCCCCGCCCGGCTATGGGTTCCCCCAGCCGCCACGGCCGTCCGAACCGCAACCGCAACCGCAGCCGCAGCCGCAAGCGCAACACCAGCCTCAGCAACAGCCAGCCGCACAGCACCAGCAGGGGCAAGTACCGCAGCCGCCCCCCGGCTACGGCTATCCGCAGAGCGCGCCGCCCGCTGCCGCTCCCCTGCCACCCCAGCAGCCCGGCCCCCGGCAGCCCGGTCCGCAGGGACCGCCCCTCGCACAGGGCCAACACAACCCGTCCGCCTACCAGCAGGCCCAGCAGAACCAGCCGCAGGCGGGACCGCCGCAACCGACGGCACCGCCCGTCGATCCACGGGCCGGGGCCGCCTGGCCGACACCGGTCACCCACGATCAGCGGGAGCGTTCGGTGCCGGGGGCGCCGCTCGGCTACACGGCGGCAGTCGAGTTGTCGTCGGACCGGCTGCTGCGCAACAACCGGCAGAAGCCCAAGTCGAGCCGGACGCCATCGGGCGCCTCCCGGTTCAAACTGGGCGGCAAGAAGGAGGAGGCCGAGCGGCAGCGCAAGCTCGAACTCATCCGTACGCCGGTGCTGTCCTGCTACCGCATTGCGGTGATCAGCCTCAAGGGCGGTGTCGGCAAGACCACGACGACCACCGCCCTGGGCTCGACGCTGGCCACGGAGCGACAGGACAAGATCCTCGCCATCGACGCCAACCCCGACGCGGGCACGCTCGGTCGCAGGGTGCGCCGCGAGACGGGTGCCACCATCCGGGATCTGGTGCAGGCGATCCCGTACCTCCACTCGTACATGGACATCCGACGGTTCACCTCGCAGGCGCCGTCCGGGTTGGAGATCATCGCCAACGACGTGGACCCCGCGGTCTCGACGACGTTCAACGACGAGGACTACCGGCGGGCCATCGAGGTACTGGGCCGCCAGTACCCGATCATCCTCACGGACTCGGGCACGGGCCTGCTCTACAGCGCGATGCGTGGCGTGCTCGACCTCGCCGACCAATTGATCATCATCTCGACGCCGTCCGTCGACGGCGCCAGCAGCGCTTCGACGACGCTCGACTGGCTGTCCGCGCACGGGTACGCGGACCTGGTGCAGCGTTCGGTGACCGTCATCTCCGGGGTCCGCGAGACCGGCAAGATGATCAAGGTCGAGGACATCGTGCAGCACTTCCAGACCCGCTGCCGCGGTGTGGTCGTGGTGCCGTTCGACGAGCACCTCGCGGCGGGCGCCGAGGTCGATCTGGACATGATGCGGCCCAAGACCCGCGAGGCGTACTTCAACCTCTCGGCACTGATCGCCGAGGATTTCGTGCGCGCCCAGCAGCAGCAGGGGCTGTGGACCGCGTCGAACGGCAATCCGCCGCCGACCATGGCGCCGCCGATGCCCGGGCACCAGGGGGCTCCCGTACCCCAGCAGGGCCAGCAACCCCATGCGCCGCAGCGTCACCCCCAAGGCGGTGCACCGTACGGAGGCGGACAGCAGCCCTACCCCCAGGGGAACTGGCAGCAGCATCCGCAGGCTCAGTACCAGGTACCCGGACAGCCGGCGGCACCCCACCAGAGTCCGGGCCAAGGCTTCTACGGAGCCCCGGGGCAGACTCCTCCTCCACCGGCCTTCTCGCAGCCGGGAGTCCCGCAGGCTCCGCCCGGAGGGGGCCAGTCGGATGATTCCGGGCCCTCGGACGCGGGGGCTCCGCCGCCGTCCGAGAGCTGGCCGCCCCGCCAGCCCCCGCAGCCGCCACAGGCCCCTCCGCAGTAGCTCGACCAGCAGGGCCCGTACCGCCGAGCGGTGCGGGCCCTCGCCGTTTCCCGAGCCCCACACGCGGTCGGTAGGTCGTTGACCTGCCGAACCTCCCCTGATAGACGTCGCGTCAAGGACGGGCCGACCCCCAACCGGCCATCAGCTCCCCGTGAGTGATGACGCGAGGTCACCATGGCCACTGAGGCGCACAGACGACTGTGGCTCGCCATGGGCGTCACCATCGTCCTGCTGGCCGTGCTCGTCCAGCCCGGCCGGGCGGCCGGCGCCGCTCCCAGGGTGTTGACGGTGGCCGTCTCGCAGAGCGTCGACTCATTGAGCCCGTTCCTCGCCCAACGGATGGTCGCGACCACCGTGCACCGGCTGATCTACGAGAATCTGACGAACTACGACGTCAAGGACGGGCGCGCGGTGCCGGGGCTCGCCACCTCCTGGACCGCCTCGCCGTCCAAGCTCGTCTGGACGTACGCGATCCGCCGCGGTGTCCGCTGGTCCGACGGCAGACCGGTCACCGCCGCCGACGCCGCCTGGACGTTCACCACGATGATGAGGGACCCCGAGGCCGCCACCGCCCATGGCAGCTACACGGCGAACTTCCGCAAGGTCACCGCGACCGATCCGCACACCCTCGTCATCGAACTGCACAAACCGCAGGCCACCATGGTCGCGCTCGACGTGCCCATCGTGCCCCGGCACATCTGGTCCCGGGTGCGCGACTTCTCGTCGTTCAACAACGACCGGACGTATCCGGTCGTCGGGAACGGCCCCTTCGTCCTCATCGACTTCCGGGTGGACCGGTTCATCAGGCTCAAGCCGAACAGGACGTTCTGGCGCGGTGCGCCGCACTTCGACGAGTTGGTGTTCACGTACTACAAGGACGGGGACGCGGCCGTCGCCGCCTTGCGTAAGGGCGAGGTGTCCTTCGTCCACGGTCTCACTCCCGCGCAGGCCGCGGCCCTCGGGAGGGAACCGAGCATCACGGTCAACGACGCCCCAGGGCGTCGATTCTTCGCCCTGGCGACCAATCCGGGCGCGCGTTCCCTCGACGGGCGCCGGTTCGGCAGCGGACATCGCGCCCTCCTCGACCCGGCCGTCCGCAAGGCCCTCATCCACGCCACCGATCGGCGGACGATCGTCGAGAAGGTCTTCCGGGGGCATGCCGTGGAAGGCGCCGGATACATCCCGCCCCGGTTCCGTTCCTACTTCTGGGAGCCGGGCGCAGGCCAACGGATGGACTTCGACCCGACCGCCGCGGCGGCGCTGCTGGATCGGGCGGGCTACCGGCTGAAGAAGAACGGGAACGGGAAGCGGCTCGGCAAGGACGGCAGGCCGCTGCGGTTCCGGCTCCTCTGCCACGCCATCGACCCCAACGACAAGGCGGTCGGCCGATACCTCCAGGAGTGGTGGGGCGGGCTCGGCATCGACGTACGGCTGGACTGCCGGGACAACGTATCCGACCCCTGGCTGCGCGGCGACTACGACCTGGCGTTCGACGGCTGGTCGGTCAGCCCCGACCCCGACTTCGTCCTGTCGATCCACACCTGCGGGGCACTGCCCGCGACCCCTTCGGGCACCGGCTCGACCGACAACTTCATCTGCGACCGGAGATTCGACGAGCTGTACCGGCAGCAGTCGGTCGAGTACGACACGGCACGACGGGCCGATCTGGTGAAGCGGATGCAGTCCCGGCTCTACGACACGGGATATCTGCACATCCTGGCCTATCCGAACGCGGTCGAGGCGTACCGCACCGACCAGATCGCCTCGATCACCACCATGCCCGAGGACGGCGGCAACATCTGGGGACAGGACGGCTACTGGAGTTGGTGGTCCGCCAAGCCCACGGTCGGTGCGGCTGCGCGGACCTCACTCGGGCCTTCGGCGGGGTCCGTCCTGTCCGGCATGGCCGCGGCACTGGTCTTCGCACTGCTGGTCGCGGGTCTGATCGCCCGACGGCGACGCGCGACGGCGGACGATCGTGCGTAGCGGCCTGCCCCGCTCCCCGGCGACCGTCGACGAACCGTGCACGCCTCACCAGAGCCCAGTACCGAAGGAGCGAGCCGAGTACACCCCGCCCCGCAGCCGCCACAGCCGCAGCCGCAGCCGCAGCCGAGGAACGGAACCAGGCCCATGACGACGGTGATGTACGCCGAGGAGCGGTCGGGCCGGGTCCTCGTCGGCTATCTCCGTTACGGGTTCGCCAAGGTGGGCGGCGCGATCGTCTCCCTGGTGGCCGTGCTGGTCACGGGCTTCTTCCTGTTCCGGATCATCCCGGGCGACCCGGTGAAGGCCATGACGCACGGCATGCCCACCTCGGCGGAGCAACTGGCCTCGCTGCGCTCGCAACTGGGGCTGGACCAACCGCTGTGGCAGCAGTTCACCGACTACTGCGGTGCGGCGCTCAGGGGCGACCTCGGCGTCTCCTACCAGTTCCACGCCCCGGTGGGCGAGCTGATCGTGCAGAAGCTCCCGGCGACGGTGCTGCTGACCGGGACCGCGGTCCTGCTCTATTCGGCCCTTGGCCTCTGGCTCGGCACCCACTGTGCATGGCGGCACGGCGGGCGGATGGACCGGTTCACGACCGGCGTGGCCCTGACCCTGTGGTCCGTACCGTCCTTCTGGCTCGGGCTGCTGCTGATCGTCACCCTCGCGGTCGGTACGGGGCCCGTCCCCGGACTCTTCCCCACCGGTGGCATGGAGTCAGGGGGCGCGCAGGGCCTCGCGTACGCCGTGGACGTGGCGCACCACATGGTGCTCCCGGTGTGCACCCTGGTCGCCGTCGGATATGCGCAGACGCTGCTGGTGGTGCGGGCCTCGCTCCTGGACGAGTTGGGGAGCGACTATCTGACGACCGCGCGGGCGAAGGGGCTGCGGGACGCGGACGTACGCCGACAGCACGCGGTCCCCCATGCGCTGCTGCCCACCGTGACCATGGTGTTCATCAATCTCGGCCATGTGGTGGCCGGTTCGATCCTGGTGGAGACGGTGTTCTCCTGGCCCGGTCTGGGAGGTCTCTTCTACCAGGCGCTCAGCGTGCCCGACCTGCCCCTGGTCCAGGGGCTGTTCATCGTCTTCGCCGGGGTGATGATCCTGATGAATCTGCTGGCCGACCTCGCCTGTCCCTTGCTCGACCCCAGGGTGCGCCGATGACGTCCGCCCTGGTGTGGGCCCGTCGCCGCGGCTCGCTCGCGCGCTTCTGGCGGGGCTACCGCGAACAGCGCGCGGGGTTGTGGGGACTCACCGTCCTCCTGCTCATCGGCGCCGTCGCGGTCGCCGCCCCGCTGTTGGCCGCCGGCGATGTGCGGAGCGTGGCGAACGCACCCGGTGGCCCCATGGAGGCGCCGAGCGGAGCGTTCTGGCTGGGGACCGATCAGTTCGGCCGCTCACTCCTGGGCCTGCTGGTGTGGGGCGCGCGGGTCTCGCTCGCCGTGGGACTGCTCGCGGCGGCACTGTCCGTGGCGATCGGTACGCTGGTCGGAGTGGTCGCCGGGCACTACGGGGGCTGGTTCGCCACCGCCCTGATGCGGATCACCGACTGGTTCCTCGTGATGCCCGCGCTGGTGCTGGCGATCGTGCTGGCGACGGTGTTGTCCCGGGGCCTGTGGACGGTGGTCCTCGCCATCGCGGTGACCAGTTGGCCGACGACGGCACGGCTGGTGCGGGCGCAGACGGTCGCCGTCGAGTCCCGCCCCTACATCGAGCGCGCCACCGCGCTCGGCGGCGGGCACCGGCACATCATGACCCGCCATGTGCTCCCCCAGGTGATGCCCCTGGTGTTGGCGCAGACGACACTCGGCATCTCCACGGCGATCCTCACCGAGGCGACCCTCGCCTTCCTCGGTCTCGGTGATCCTTCGGTGGTCTCCTGGGGCGGCATGCTCCAGGACGCCCGGGAGGCGGGGGCGGTCTCGTCCGGCCACTGGTGGTACCTGGCCCCGCCCGGGATCGCGATCGCCGCGGTGGCCGTGGCGTTCACGGTGTGCGGGCGGGCCGTGGAGTCGGTGCTCAATCCCCGGTTGGGGGCGACGCGATGAATCCTCATCACACGGTTGCGCACGCAAGGACGGTCATGAGCACGGGGAAGGCCCGGAACTCAGCGACTGCCAGGAACGCGGGGGCGGTGCGATGAACCTGCTTGAGGTGCAGAACCTCACGGTCACCTATGGATCGGGGCCCACCGCGGTACCCGCCGTCCGAGGCGTCGACCTGACCGTCGCCGCCGGCCAGCAGCTGGGCATCGCCGGGGAGTCGGGGTGCGGCAAGTCCACCCTGGCACTCGCGCTGCTGCGGCTGCTGCCGCCGTCCGCCCACGTGGACGGCCGGATCCTGCTCGACGGCGAGGACGTGCTGACCATGCGGTGGGGCCGGCTGCGGGCGGTGCGCTGGGCCGGGGCCTCCATCGTCTTCCAGGGGGCGATGCACTCCCTGAACGCGGTACGGCGGATCGGCGAGCAGATCGCCGAACCGCTGCTCGTCCATCGGCGGGCCACACCCGCTGCCGCCCGGACCCTGGCCGGTGAGCTGCTGCGGAGTGTGGGACTGCCCGAGGGGCGCGCGGACTCCTATCCGCACGAACTCTCCGGTGGCCAGCGCCAACGGGTGATGATCGCGATGGCGCTGGCGTGCGATCCGGCGCTGATCGTCGCCGATGAACCGACCACCGCCCTCGATGTGATGATCCAGGCCCAGATCCTGCGCCTGGTCCAACAACTGGTGACGGAACGACACATCGGGCTGGTGATGATCAGCCATGATCTGGCGGTGCTGGCGGACGTCTGCGACCGGCTGGCGGTGATGTACGCGGGGCGCGTGGTCGAGGAGGGGCCTGCGCGTGCCGTGTTCGACGCGGCACGCCACCCCTACGGGCAGGCACTCTCGGCCGCATTCCCCCGCGTCGGTGACCCGGCATCACGGCGGGCACCGCGCGGTCTGCCCGGCGATCCGCCCGACCCCGCGGCGCTGCCCACCGGGTGCGCCTTCCACCCCCGGTGTGCCCGGGCCCTGGAGCCCTGTGCCCACGACGACCAGTTCCTGACCGGGAACGGCGACCATCGGGTGGCCTGTCTCCTGGCCGACCGCCCTCAGGTTCCGCCCTCCGGGAGGACTCGGTGAAACCCGAAGTGAATCCCGAAGTGAGACCCGAACCCCTGTTGTCCGCTAACGGGCTGCACGTACGGTTCCCCGGGCGCCGCGGCGGACCCGAGGTGCGGGCCGTGGACGGCGTGGACCTCACCGTGACCACCGGGGAAATCGTCGCCCTGGTCGGTGAGTCGGGCTGTGGGAAGAGCACCCTGGCCCGCGCCCTGCTGGGGCTGGTGCCGGCGACCGCTGGCCGGATCGACTTCGCCGGCGCCCCGCTCGCCACCACCGCCCGCGGGTTGAAGTCCTTCCGCCGTCGGGTCCAGCTGGTCCTTCAGGACCCCAGCGGATCGCTCAACCCCCGGCACACCGTGTACGACGCGGTGTCCGAGGGCCTGCGGATCCACCGGTACGACGGGGACGAGCGGGCGGCGGTCTGCCGGGCCCTGTCATCGGCGGGGCTGCGTCCCCCGGAGCGCTTCCTGCTGCGCCGCCCGCACGAGCTCTCGGGCGGACAGCGACAGCGGGTCGTGATCGCGGGCGCCCTGGCACTGGAGCCCGAACTGATCGTCGCCGATGAGCCGGTGGCCTCGCTCGACGCCTCGGTGCGCGGCGAGATCCTGGCGCTGCTGCTGCGGCTGCGCGCCGAACTGGGCCTGGCCGCACTGGTGGTGACGCACGATCTGGGGTTGGCGTGGAACATCGCCGATCGGGTCGCGGTGATGTACCTGGGGCGGATCGTGGAGTACGGCACGGTCGAGGAGGTGCTGACGGCGCCGCGGCACCCCTACACCCAGGCGCTGTTGTCGGTGCTGCCCGAGGCGAAGACACCGGCCGTGGTCCTGGGCGGTGAGCCTCCGGACCCAACCAGGGTGGGAGACGGCTGCCGCTTCCACGAACGGTGTCCCCTCTTGGCTGCGGACCCCACGATGCGGGCTTCGCGCTGTCGACAGCAGGCCCTCCCGATCCTGACGGGCCCGGGGGCGGCCTGCCACTGGGTGTGACCGACCCCCGTTCCTGTCCGCGCCCGCGAGGTGCGCGCGGACGGCGGAGCCGGTCGCGTCCGGCGGATGAGCGAGGTCCGCCCCAGACCTCTGGCCCCTACACCTACCTTCCCGGTACGGTGATCGCCCGCGTGTGAGCCGTAGTCGTCTCCACCCCTTCGGCCCCTCGTTGGAGACGGCGTTGTCCTCGTTCGCCCTGCCCTCGTCCGCCCTCGCGCCACGCCGCGCCTGGCTGACCGATCTGCCCGTACTGCTGGTGGCCGTCGTCTGGGGTGCCAGCTATCTGGCCGCCAAGGGCATCACCACCACCCACACCGTCGTCGCCGTACTGGTGTTGCGGTTCGCGGTGGTCCTCCCGGTGCTGGTCATCGCCGGATACCGCAGGCTGAGGGCACTGACGGCGACCCAATGGCGGGGAGGTGCCGCACTCGGGGCCATCCTCAGCGGCATCTTCCTGCTGGAGACCTATGGAGTCGTCCACACCTCGGCCACCAACGCCGGACTGATCATCAGCCTCACCATGATCTTCACCCCGCTCGCCGAGGCCGCGGTCACCCGCACCCGACCGTCGCGGGCCTTCGTCGGCGCGGCGGGGCTGTCGGTGACCGGCGTGGTACTGCTGACCCAGGGCGGCGGGTTCACCACGCCGTCCGTCGGCGATCTGCTGATGCTGCTCGCCGCTTTGGCCCGGACGGTCCACGTACTGGCGATGGCCCGGGTGAAGGCGGTCCGGAGCGCGGATTCGCTGTCGCTCACCACGGTGCAACTGGGCAGTGCGGTGGCCGTGTTCGCGGTACTGGCCGCACTGCCAGGCACGGGTGCGTCCCCCTGGGCGGTCGCCGTCGGCTTCGGCCCGCGCGAGTGGGCGGGGCTGCTGTTCCTCTCCGTGTTCTGCACCCTGTTCGCGTTCTTCGTCCAGATGTGGGCGGTGCGTCGCACCTCACCGTCCCGAGTCAGCCTCCTCCTCGGCACCGAGCCCCTGTGGGCCGCCTCGGTCGGCATCATGATCGGCGGCGAACAGTTGGGGGCGCTCGGGGTGTTGGGGGCGGCACTGGTGCTCGGGGGCACGACCTGGGGGCGCCGGGCCGCGGACCGCGAGAGCTGACGGCCACCGAACGCACAACGCCCCGGCCGATCCGGCCGGGGCGTTCACTTCCCACGGTGCCCATCGGGCACCGGCACAAAAAACTCAGGAGGCGGCGGAGATCAGCTCACGGCACTTCTTGACGTCGGCGGCCATCTGCACCAGCAGATCGTCCACGGTGTCGAACCGCTCCATACCCCGGAGGTACGCCAGGAAGTCCACCGCGACATGGAGCCCGTAGAGATCGAGCCCGACCCGGTCGATGGCGTACGCCTCGACCGTGCGCCGCGTACCGTTGAACTGCGGGTTGGTGCCCACGGAGATCGCGGCGGGCATTCGTTCGCCGTTCGCCGTCAACCAGCCCGCGTACACCCCGTCGGCCGGGATCGCCGTATGGGGCAGGGTCTCCAGATTGGCGGTGGGGTAACCCAGCTCCCGGCCGCGCTGTGCCCCGCGCACCACCACGCCCTCGACGCGGTGGGGACGGCCCAGGATCTCGTTCGCGCCGCCGATGTCGCCCTCGGCGAGCAGCCTGCGGGTGAGCGTGGAGGAGAACGGTTCGCCGCCGCCCGCCTCACCCGTCACAAAGAGGTCGATGACCTCGACCTCGTAGTCGTACGTGGCACCGAGGTCCGCGAGGACGGTGACATTGCCCGCGGCCTTGTGGCCGAAGCGGAAGTTCGGGCCCTCCACGACCAGTCGTGCGTGCAACTTGTCGACCAGCACCTTCACGATGAAGTCGGCCGGTGAGAGCTGGGAGAACTCCGCGGTGAACGGCAGGATCAGCACCGCGTCCACCCCCAGCTCCGCCATCAGTTCGGCCCGCCGGTGGTGCGGCGAGAGCAACGGCGGATGGCTGCCCGGGCGCACGACCTCGCTCGGGTGGGGGTCGAAGGTCACCACGACCGAGGGCAGGGAGAGTTCACGCGCCCGCTCCACGGCCCGTCCGATGATCACCTGGTGGCCGCCGTGCACCCCGTCATAGGAGCCGATGGTGACGACGCTGCGCCCCCAGTCCTCGGGAATGTCCTCCAAGCCACGCCAGCGCTGCACTGTGCTCGCTCCTCGCCCGAACCCGTTCAACAGATGTACCGATCTGCCGGTGTGTCGATTTTCCGACAGCCGATTGCCCATTACGCAGGTCTAAGACTGCCATGCCCACGCCGTACGGTTGGCATCGGCATCGCGCCACCCAGGTTCCCCACCGCTCGTCGAGCGCCCGGGCCGAGCACTCCGGTCCACTCCCGTGGGTCCCTGGCCAGGCAGCCTGCGACCAGTAACGCAAATTCCGGGCGTTCCCGGGCCAACTCGACGACGGTACGGTCCCAGCGGGCGTCACCGTGCGGGGTACGGGCGTAGAGGCTGCCGGTGCGGTGGATGAGGTCTCGGGTGCGGGCCATCGTGCGGGCGGTGGCGGTGCGGGCGACCGTGCGCAGAAGCGCGTCGAGTACCGCGGGGTCCGCGGATCGCTCGCCCTGCTCCTTGAGCAGTGCCTCCAGCAGTTCGGTCCGCAAGGGACCGGACAGAGCCCCGCCCGGTGCGGCGACCACGGGTGCGAGTGCCCGCCGGAACTCCCCCGGCCCGTCCCAGATGGCCTCGCTGACCAACGGGAGCAGCAGAGCGCGGGCGGCCGGCCCGTCCTCCAGCCGGTGTTCGACGAAGGCTGCGGCGTGGTCCGCCCCCTCAGGACGGGATCGGATGAACCGGGCCACCAGCTCGGTCGCCCGTCGGGCCGGCTGGTGCTCCCTGAGTCCCGCCAGCGCGCGGACGATCTCGCCCGCATCGCGGTCCGCTTCGCGCAGTCGCGCGCTCAGTACGGGAAACACCTGGTCGGAGTGGGTGGTGAGGGCAGGCATCAGCGCGGAAGCCGGCAGTCCGGGATGCCCGGCCGCCCAATGGTCGAGGGCCCCGGCGAGATGGCGGGAGCGGGTGAGGGGATCCCGGACGAGCACGGCGAGCGCCGGCCCTCGCAGCTCCTCGTCGGCGGGACGGGCCAGGAGCGCAAACGCCGCGTACCGCAGCAGTGCACCATCGGCTTCGGTGTCCGCATGGGCGGCCGTGACCAGGGCGTGGGTCGCCGCCGCGCGCCGTCTCTCGGGCCGGGGGTCGTGCGCCCAGCGGTCCACGGCCCGGCTCAGCGCGGAGGGCTCGGCGGCGGCGAGCGCGGCAAGCAGTTCGTGCGCACCGGGATGGCCGCTCGCCACCAGGGCTTCCATCAGATCGTCGGGGGCGAGCAGCCGATGGTCGTACAGCAGGGTCCGGGCGGCCCCGGCCACGCTCGAATCGGGTCCCGGCAGGGAGCCGGCCGCCAGCGGCGTCCGATCGGTGAGCCATCGGCACAGCAGGGGCTGTACGAGGAGGGGGTCGGCGGCGAGCCGGGCGGCGACCGCGTCGAGGAACGAGGGTCGGCCAGCGCGTGCGGGCGGATCGACGGGGACCAACCGTCGCAGCAGATCGAGCCGATCGGCCTCCGACAGTCTCAGCCCGCACCAGAAGGCGGGACCGAAGGAGGCGAACGCGCCGGTGCCGGGAGGGTGGCGGGACCGTTCGGCGATGTGATCGGCCAGGGCCCGCAGCAGGATGAGATGGGCAGCGGGATCAGGAACGGCGAGCAGCGTCTCGGTGATGAGGTGCACGCCCCACCAGCGGGCCTCGACGGCCCGCTCGCTGCTCCCCGAGCCGTGGTGGGCGCCCGGGGCCCACGCGGAGCCGCCCGACGCCCGACCAGCGGGGTCCGTTTGGCCCCGAGGGCCCGGTGGCTCGGCCCGATCCAGCCGGTCCACCGCTTCGATCACCTTGGCGAGGCATTCGGCGAGCGCGTTCGGTCCTCGCTCGCGCTCCCGGTGGAGCAGTGCCTGGATCACGGGCGCGATGCGATGGTGCGGTACGGGCAGGGCGGGTGCCAGGACATAGGGCCCCTGCCGCGCGCCGGGCGGCGGGGGTACATGTCCCGGCACCCTCGGGGGGCCGGGGTGTGCGGGCAGTGCGAGCGGAGCGGTGCCGCCCGGGTCCGTCAGGGCGGCCAGTGCGGCGTCCAGATCGAGGTGCGCCCCCTGGAGCCAGTCGGCGACGCCCTCATGGGCGAAGCGGTAGCCGGCGCCCGTGGGGACGAGCAGCCCCTCCGAGAGGACGGCGGGAGCCCATCCCGTACGCCAGGGGAAGAGTTCGTCGAAGGACTCCCGGTCCAGTTCGCCCTGGCCGGGGCCGAGACACCGCCGCGCCGCCTCATGGACCCGGTCGGACACCTGGACGGCGAGTCGACGCACCGCGGGCCCGTGGTGCGGTTGGCGGTCGAACGCCGCGATCCGCACCGCGATCCGGGCGCACTGGAGATCGAGGTGCGCCCGGAGGACCTCGGTGCGCGTCGGTCGACCGGAGGCACCACCGGGAAGCGCTCGCCGTACCTCGGCCAGGAGGCGCAGGGTGAGCGGGCTGGGCTCCTCGCCCGGTGCGAGCGCTCCCTCGGACAGCCCGTAGTGCTCGGCGATCCGGCCGGCCTCCGCCGTGGTGAGCGGGTCGAGGGAGACTGCGGGCGGTAGCGCGGGGGCGGGCCCGTCGGGGTGGTGGAGCAGTCGCCGGGGGTAGAGGGCACCCGCCTGTTCCCAGAACTCGGGCCGGCAGCCGACGACCAACGACACGGCGTGGGCGTCCAGCCACCGCGCTGTGGCCGCGGTCCAGTGCAGAAGTCGGCGGGTCAGTGGGGGCGGCATCTCCTCGGGGCCGTCCAGGAGCACCAGCAATGGGCGGCCGGCATCGCGGGCGAGGGCGGCGATCCGGTCGGGCGTGATGGTCGTCGGGGCGGCGGCTTCGTCTGGACCTGACCTCCCGCAGTCGCCGGCCGCGCGCCGGAGCACTCGGGCGACGGCATCGGCGAGACAGCGGTCGTCGGGCCAGAGATCCGCTCCGCGCAGCCACACCGTGGGTGCCGGCTGATCACCCTGTGCACGTCGGGCCGCCCACGCGGTCAGTTCGGTCGTACGACCGGACCCCGGCGGGCCCACGAGTGCGCACACACCCCGGGTGACGGCATCGAGTTCCGCTTGTACCGAGGGCCGCGGCAGTGGGTCCGGCCAGTCGTCGGGGCACCTCGGCCCGCGGGCGGACAGCGCGGTGAGTTCGAGGACCGCCGCGAAGTTCAGATCGGCTCCGCGGCAGGGCACGGTGGTGGCGTTGCGATCGAGGAGTTCCCCCAGCGGCGATCTTGCGTCGAGGTGGAGCGGAGGCAGCGGCAGGGCGTAGGCGGGGGCCGTGCCTTCGCTGTGGAGGGCGGTGCCCACCAGACCGACGACCGCACCGGTCGCCGCGTCGACCAGCGGGCTCCCGGCCGCGGTGCCGCCGAGCACGAGGGCGTCGCCGGTCCCGGGTTCGACGGTGAGTGCCAGGGCGTCATCGATCAGATGGAACCGGTCGTTCGCCGTGTAGACGACTCCGGTCCGTCCCAGGACGTACGCGGTGTGCCAACCGTCGGCCCACAGCCTCAGTAGGCGCCCGGGCGCGATCTGTCGACGGACGCCGATGGGCAGCGGTGCCACACCGAGACCCTCCGTGCGCACCAGGGCGATCCCCGCCGTTGCGATCGGGATGATCGCATCGGCTTCGGCGAGGCAGAGCCGCTCGTCGCGGGCGCGCACCACGACGCGTGCGAGCCCGTCGACGGTTTCATGGCCCGTGATGACCGTGCCGAGGTGATCGGCGATGAATCCGATGCCGCGGTGCCGTCCTGCGAGGTCGCAGATGCGTACCAGCGAGGCCGAGTCACCGCGTCCCATGGCATCGACGGTAGGTCGACCGTGAGGACCGGGTGAAGGACACGGTGCGAACACGCCCCCCGCATGCACCCCGCTGTGCCCCGAGCGCCCGACCGTCCGGGT
Organism: Streptomyces sp. NPDC059256; assembly: GCF_042753785.1. Taxonomy (NCBI): domain Bacteria; kingdom Bacillati; phylum Actinomycetota; class Actinomycetes; order Kitasatosporales; family Streptomycetaceae; genus Streptomyces; species Streptomyces sp. NPDC059256. Next base: position 39,219 of record NZ_JBHYZO010000001.1, read on the forward strand.
GAGGGCGGCCGAGAACAGCGGAGCGAAGTGCGGAGTACGTGGAGCGGGACGGCGGCCCGCTCCACGTGGGCCCGCACCATGGTGCTCAGCCGAAGACGGCCAGGCTCTTGGCCTTGCCCTTCTGTTCCTCCACCAGGGCGAGGAATCGCCCCTCCGGCCCGAACACGGCCACGGGTGATGTGTCGTACGGGGGCATGTCCAGACGTACGCCGTGGGCCACCAGCTTGGCGCGGCGCTCATCCACTTCCCACCGGGGGAAGGCCGCGGCAGCCGCATCGGCGATGGGCATCACGGTCAACTCCTGCTGGAGCTGATCGAGCGTCCTGGCCGCGTCGATGCCGTACGGACCCACCCGGGTGCGCCGCAGCGCGGTCAGATGTCCTCCGACACCGAGTCCGGCGCCGAGGTCACGAGCGAGCGCCCGGATGTAGGTGCCCGAGGAGCAGACGACCGAGACGACCAGATCCATGACCGGGGTGCCGTCGTCGGCGACGGCACCACGGACGTCGTACACCTGGAACGAGGAGACCGTGACCGGCCGGGCCGGGATCTCGAAGTCCTCGCCGCCGCGGACGCGGGCATAGGAGCGCTTGCCGTCGATCTTGATCGCACTGACCTTGGACGGAACCTGCATGATGGCGCCGGTGAGGGCCGCCACCCCTTTGTCGATGCCCTCCCGGGTGACCGCCGATGCGTCCACGGAGGCGGTGAGCGCTCCTTCGGCGTCGTCCGTGACGGTCGTCTGACCCAGACGGATGGTGCCCAGGTACTCCTTCTCGGTGAGTGCGAGGTGCCCGAGGAGCTTGGTGGCCCGCTCGACGCCGAGCACCAGGACACCGGTCGCCATGGGGTCGAGCGTCCCGGCGTGTCCGACGCGGCGGGTCCGGGCGATGCCGCGCATCTTGGCGACGACGTCGTGAGAGGTGAAGCCCGACGGCTTGTCGACGATGACCAGGCCGTCGGGGGTGTTCTGCTGTGTCATGCGGAGGTGTCGTCCTCGTCCTCCGGCTTGCGGTACGGGTCCGCTTCGCCCGCGTAGGTCGCGCCCGAGGACGTTTCGCGCACCTTCTCGTCCGAGGCACGTGCCTTGTCGAGGAGGTCTTCGATCGTCTTGGCGTTCTCCGGGAGCGCATCCGCCACGAAGGTCAGGGTGGGCGTGAACTTGGTTCCCGCCGCGGCCCCGACCGCGCTGCGCAGTACGCCCTTGGCGCTCTGGAACCCCGCAGCGGCGCTCGCCCGGTCCTCGTCGTCGCCGTAGACCGTGTAGAAGACCGTGGCCTCCCGCAGATCTCCGGTGACCCGGGTGTCGGTGATGGTCACATGAGTGCCCAGCCGCGGGTCCTTGACACCGCGCTGTAGCTTCTCCGCGACCACTTCCCGGATGAGGTCCGCCAGTTTCTTCGCCCGCGCGTTGTCGGCCACTGGTCCTTCTCCTTCTTACCTGCTTGCCTTGCCATCAGTCTTCGTCGCTGTGGAGCCTGCGTCGAACTGAGAGCAGCTCCACCTCTGGCCGGCCCGCGACAAAGCGCTCGCACCGGTCCAGTACTGCTGTGAGGTGCGCCGCGTCCCCTGATACCACCGCCAGGCCGATTTCGGCCCTGCGATAGAGGTCCTGGTCCCCGGTCTCCGCCACGCTCACCGAGAACTTCCGTTGTATCTCGGCGACTATCGGGCGGATCACGGAGCGCTTCTCCTTCAACGACCGTACGTCGCCGAGGAGCAGATCGAAGGACAGCGTCCCCACATACATGTGTGTCCGGATGTCCCGCCGGTTCGGGTTCATGTGCGATTGAGGTGGGCCCACCTGATCGAACGCCGAGGGTGGGGCCACCAGAACCGTACATGCGGCGGCCGGGGCCGATCGACGGGTTTTCCCGCCGACCGGCCCCGGCCGTGCCGTGTGCGATCAGCCGCGCGGCTTCTCGCGCATCTCGTACGTCGCGATGACGTCGTCGATCTTGATGTCGTTGAAGTTTCCGAGGTTGATACCGCCCTCGAACCCTTCCCGAATCTCGGTGACGTCGTCCTTGAAGCGACGCAGGCCCTCGATGTTGAGGCTCTCCGCGATGACCTTGCCATCGCGGATGAGACGGGCCTTGGTGTTCCGCTTGACCTCGCCGGAGCGGATGAGAACACCCGCGATGTTGCCCAGCTTGGAGGAGCGGAAGACCTCGCGGATCTCCGCCGTACCGAGCTCGACCTCTTCGTACTCCGGCTTCAGCATGCCCTTCAGGGCCGCCTCGATCTCCTCGATGGCCTGGTAGATCACCGAGTAGTACCGAACGTCGACGCCCTCGCGCTCCGCCATCTGCGCGGCACGACCGGCCGCACGGACGTTGAAGCCGATGACGATGGCGTCGGAGCCCATCGCCAGGTCGATGTCGGACTCGGTGACCGCACCCACGCCACGGTGCAGCACGCGGATGTCGACCTCCTCGCCCACATCGAGCTGGAGCAGCGAGGACTCAAGAGCCTCCACCGAACCGGACGCGTCACCCTTGATGATGATGTTGAGGTCCTGCACGAGGCCGGCCTTGAGCACCTTGTCCAGGTCCTCCAGGGAGACCCTGCGGGTGCGCTTGGCGAAGGCCGCGTTGCGCTCACGAGCAGCGCGCTTCTCGGCGATCTGACGGGCCGTACGGTCCTCGTCGACCACCAGGAAGTTATCGCCGGCGCCCGGGACGTTGGTGAGACCGAGGACGAGGACCGGAGTCGAGGGACCCGCCTCTTCCACGTTCTCGCCCTTGTCGTCGAGCATGGCGCGCACTCGGCCGTAGGCGTCGCCCGCGACCATCGTGTCGCCGACGCGCAGCGTGCCTCGCTGGACCAGGACGGTCGCCACGGCACCACGGCCGCGGTCGAGGTGGGCTTCGATCGCGATGCCCTGTGCGTCCTGCTCCGGGTTGGCGCGCAGGTCGAGCGAGGCGTCCGCGGTCAGGACCACGGCCTCCAGCAGGGAGTCGATGTTCAGACCCTGCTTGGCGGAGATGTCGACGAACATCGTGTCGCCGCCGTACTCCTCGGCCACCAGACCGAACTCGGTGAGCTGTCCGCGCACCTTCGTCGGGTCGGCACCCTCGACGTCGATCTTGTTGACCGCGACCACGATCGGCACGTCGGCCGCCTTGGCGTGGTTCAACGCTTCGATCGTCTGGGGCATGACGCCGTCGTTGGCCGCCACCACGAGGATCGCGATGTCGGTCGACTTGGCACCACGGGCACGCATGGCGGTGAACGCCTCGTGACCGGGGGTGTCGATGAAGGTGATCCGACGGTCCTCGCCGTTCACCTCGGTCTTCACCTGGTAGGCACCGATGTGCTGGGTGATGCCACCGGCCTCGCCCGCCACGACGTTCGTCTTGCGGATCGCGTCGAGCAGTCGGGTCTTACCGTGGTCGACGTGACCCATGACGGTCACGACCGGCGGACGGGAGACGAGCTGCTCTTCGCCGCCCTCGTCCTCGCCGAACTCGATGTCGAAGGACTCCAGGAGCTCGCGGTCCTCCTCCTCCGGGCTGACGATCTGGACCAGGTAGTTCATCTCCTGGGCCAGCATGACGAGCGTGTCGTCGGAGACGGACTGGGTCGCGGTGACCATCTCGCCGAGGTTCATCATGACCGCGACGAGCGACGCCGGGTTGGCGTTGATCTTCTCCGCGAAGTCGGTGAGGGACGCACCGCGCGACAGGCGAATGGTCTCGCCGTTGCCGCGAGGCAGCATCACGCCGCCGACCGACGGGGCCTGCATGGCCTCGTACTCCTGGCGCCTCTGCCGCTTCGACTTGCGACCACGACGAGCCGGGCCACCGGGGCGACCGAACGCGCCCTGTGTGCCTCCACGGCCACCGGGGCCACCGGGACGACCGGCGAAACCGGGACGACCGCCGCCGAAGCCGCCGCCACCACCGGGGCCACCGCCACCGGGACGACCGGCGAAACCGCCACCGCCGCCACCGGGACGACCGCCACCGCCACCGCCACCGGGACGACCGGCGAAACCGCCGCCACCGCCACCGGGACGACCGGCACCTGCGCCACCGGGACGACCGCCACCCGTACCGGGACCGCGGCCACCGCCACCGGGACCGCCGCCGGGGCGGGGACCGGCAGCAGGACGCTGCGGCATCATGCCCGGGTTCGGGCGGTTACCTGCGGGACCGCCACCGGGACGGGGGGCCTGCGGACGAGGCATCCCACCCGGGGACGGGCGGGCGCCGCCCTGACCCTGCGGACGGGGCGCGCCACCGGGGCCACCCTGCGGGCGCGGTGCGCCGGGAGCACCCTGGCCACCGGGGCGGGGTGCGCCACCGGGACGAGGGGTCTGCGGACGCGCCATGCCGGTGGAGCCACCGGAGGTGAAGGGGTTGTTGCCCGGACGGGGACCGGCCGGACGGCTGCCGCCCGGGCGCGGGGCACCCTGGCCGGCGGGACGTCCACCTCGGTCGCCGCGGTCGCCACCGCGACCCTGTCCGCCATCACGCTGGCCACCGTCGCGCTGACCGCCGGCCGGGGCCGGACGAGCCGGACGAGGGCCGGGGGTTGCGGCGGGACGGGGAGCCTGCTGCGGTGCGGCGGGCTGGGCCTGGGCCGGGGCGGAGAACTCCGCCGCGGGCACCGGGTTCGCCGGGGCGGGCTTGGCCGGAGCGGGCTTGGGGCCCGGACGCGGGCCTGAAGCTGCCGGGGCCGGCGTGCTGGGGGCGCTGCTCGAAGGCGCTTCGGCGGCAGCCGGCCGGGGGGCCGGGGCGCCGGGCTTGGGAGCAGCAGGACGTGCCGGGGACGCCGCGGAGGGCGCACCGGGAGTGGGGCCACCCGGACGGGGGGCGGGGGAAGGCGCTGCCTTGCGGGGCGCGCCGGGCTTGGCAGCGGACTTGCCGGCGGAGCCGGGTCCCTGCAAAGCGTCAGTCAACTTGCGTACAACCGGCGCCTCGATCGTCGAGGAAGCCGAACGGACGAATTCACCGAGTTCTTGGAGCTTGGCCATGACGACCTTGCTCTCGACGCCGAACTCCTTGGCGAGTTCGTATACCCGGACCTTAGCCACTTCGCTCCTTTTAGGTCCGGGTTACCGCCGGACCGTCGCTACTTCATGGGCGTACTCATCGCGTACTCATCGAGGGGTGCTCATCGCAATCTCGACCTACTTCCGACTCGCGAGGTACCTGACCGCACGGGATTCCGTGCCGTACATCTTCATTACGGTGCTGTCTGCGCCGTCTCGTGCGCGTCGTGCAGATGCCGATGCACTCCGGCCGTGTCGAGCGGTCCCTTGGCCTTGAAGGCCCGGGGGAACGCCCGGCGTCGTACAGCCAGATCGAGACAGTCCATGGCGGGGTGTACATATGCACCCCGGCCGGGCAGCGTACCGCGATCATCGGGGACGCATTCGCCTCCGACCACCACGATGCGCAGCAGATCGGTCTTGGCCGCTCGTTCCCGGCAGCCCACGCAGGTGCGTTCAGGGCGTAGGCGGGCATACGTCCGGCCAGACACGTTTAAGTCTACCTCCCCGTTGCGACCCCACCCGTTTGGGGCAAGAATCGAACGTTCGTTGTCTTGATATAGGTGACCACCGCAGCATATGGGAGGCCACCCCGGCGCCCGGCTCAGCGCCGGGCGGTCGGGTCAGCGCTCGCCGCGGGTCCGGTCGGCGCCCGGGTCGGCATCGGAACCGTCGGCGGACTGCTCGGTGTCGGGGCGGATGTCGATGCGCCAGCCGGTCAGCCGAGCGGCCAGCCGGGCGTTCTGCCCCTCCTTGCCGATGGCCAGGGACAGCTGGTAGTCAGGCACCGTCACCCGGGCCGAACGCGCCGCCAGATCGACGACCTCGACCTTGCTGACCCGAGCCGGTGAGAGCGCGTTGGCCACCATCTCGGCCGGGTCGTCCGACCAGTCGACGATGTCGATCTTCTCGCCGAGCAGCTCGGCCATCACATTGCGCACGCGACCGCCCATGGGGCCGATGCAGGCGCCCTTGGCGTTGAGCCCCGAGCGGGTGGAGCGGACCGCGATCTTGGTGCGGTGGCCGGCCTCGCGGGCGATCGCCGCGATCTCCACACTGCCGTCCGCGATCTCCGGGACCTCCAGCGCGAAGAGCTTCTTCACCAGGTTCGGATGGGTGCGCGAGAGGGTGACGGAAGGACCGCGCACTCCCTTGGCCACCCGCACCACATAGGTGCGCAGCCGCAGCCCGTGGGTGTACTCCTCGCCGGGGACCTGCTCCTGCACCGGCAGGATGGCCTCCAGCTTGTCGTCCAGCTTCACCAGGACGTTCTTCGGGTCCTTGCCCTGCTGGACCATGCCGGCGACGATGTCGCCCTCCCGGCGGGCGTACTCGCCGAAGGTGACGTCGTTCTCGGCGTCCCGCAGCCGCTGCTGGATGACCTGCCGGGCCGTGGTCGCGGCGATCCGACCGAAGTCCGACGGAGTGTCGTCGAACTCCTTGGGCTCCTGGCCCTCCTCCAGATCGGCCGCGTCCTCCTTGGCCCACACCGTCACATGACCGGTCTCCCGGCTCAGCACCACCCGAGCGTGACGGCGACTGCCCTCGGTGCGGTGGTACGCGATGAGGAGGGCCGACTCGATCGCCTCGACCAGGAGGTCGAAGGGAATCTCCTTCTCCTGCGCCAGGCCCTTCAGGAGCTTTACGTCGATGTCCACGGCTACGCCTCCTCTTCCTGCTTCTTGTCCTTGCGGTTGAACTCGATCTCGACGCGCGCCTTGGCGATCTCGTCGAAGGCGATGCGGCGGGCGGTGGGCTTGCGCCCCTTCACACCCGGTACTTCGAGGTCGAGTCCCTCGTCATCCACGGTGAGGATCCGAGCCACCAGCTCACCGCTGTCGTGCAGTTGGAATCTGGCCAGCCGGCCGACGGCGCGCACGTAGTGGCGGTGCTCGGTCAGCGGGCGGTCCGCGCCGGGCGAGCTGACTTCGAGGACGTACTCCTCCTCGCCCATGGCGTCGCTCTCATCGAGCTTCTCGGAGATGGCACGGCTCAACTCGGCACAGGCATCCAGAGTGGCTCCGTCATCAGAGTCCACGATGATCCGCAGTACCCGGCGACGCCCCGCGCGGGACAACTCGATCTCTTCCAGATCCAGGTCCGCGGCGCTGACGAGCGGCTCCAGCAGCCCGCGCAGCCTGTCGCTCTGGGTGGTGCTCATCCGGGTGACTCCTCGGCCGCGTGTGCTGTTGTGGGTGCGTGGCAAGTCTGCGTGTCAGATCAAAGGGTATCCGGTCCGGAAGGGTGTTGCTGTCCACGTACGGGGGACCCACAGGTACGCTCGCCTGCGGCGATGATCACCGAGAAGTAGGGAGACGCGCGTGGGGCGCACGGGGACGACACGTAGACGTGCCCTCGTCGTGACGGCGGCGGCCACCGCGGGCTCGCTTGCGGGCTGCTCCGATGGCGGTTCCGGACCGGATGCACGCGCCCGTGCGGAGCGCGCTGCGCAGCGTCGAGCCGAGGCCGACGCGACCTTGCGGAAACGGTTGGCCGCCGCCAGCGGAGCGCTGCGGGACCAGTACGACGCCACCGTGACGCGCCATCCGCAGTTGGCCGGGCGGTTGACGGCGCTGCGCGGGTCGGTGTCGGAGCACGTCACGGCGTTCGGCGGCACCGGTCGTACCGCGCCCCCGCCGACGGTGCCCGATGACCCGGACGGTGCCCTGCGGGCCCTGGCGACGGCCGAACGGCACATCGCCGACGCCCACACAGCAGCCCTGGTGGACGCAGAGCCGGAACTGGCCAGATTGCTGGCGTCCGTCGCCGCTGCCGGCGCCGCGCACACCTATCTGTTGACCGCCCCGGTGCCGAGCGGAGTGGTCACATGAGCGCCCCGGCCCTGTTGACCGCGGTCCAGGCCGCGCTGGCCGCGGAACACGCCGCGGTCTACGGCTACGGGGTCGTCGGCGCCCGGATCGACGACGCCCGCAGGGCCGAGGCCGTCCAGGCCCACAACGCCCACCGCGCCCGGCGCGACGCACTGGCACGCACCGTGCGCGACCTGGGCGGCACCCCCGCCGCTGCTGCGCCGGGTTACGGCCTGCCCTTCCCGGTCCCTGACCCGGCCGCTGCCCTACGGCTCGCCAGCCATCTGGAGGACCGGGTCGCCGGTGTGTACTCCGATCTCGTACGGGCGGCGAACGGCCAGCTCAGACGGGAGGCGGCGGTGTCGCTGCGGGAGGCGGCAGTCCGGTCGGTCCGGTGGCGGGGCAGCGGCGTAGCCTTTCCTGGGCTCGCCGAGCGTGCGGCCCGTCCGTGACGAGCCGTCCCCGTCGGTCCCCGACGGCGGTGGCGCTACGGGAGGCAGCGGTGGGCGTGGACCGAACAGCGGTGAGCGTGGACCGAACAGATGGATGTCGGCGCCGATGACCGTGTCGACATCGTTGGAGAGGGAAACACTCGCACATGGGTTTTGAAGCGCCCCGACGTCTGGTGCGGGCGCTCGGTGAGGGTGATGCCTGGCTCGCCCGGCTGCCGTCGATCGCCGAGGAAGCAGTGGACCGGCTGGAACTGGCGGTCGAGCGGACGGTGGTCCCGGGCGGCAGGAGCAGTTGCGTCCTGCTCGTCAGACGCTCGGACGGCACCTCAGCGGCGCTGAAGCTGGCGCCGCCGTCCGCGGCACCCGAGGCGGAGCGCGCGGCCCTCGCGCACTGGGCCGGCTGGGGTGCGGCCCATCTGCTGCCCGCTGCCCCCACGGAGGGCGCCTTCCTGCTGGAGCGGTTGCACCCGGAGGTGTCCCTGCGCTCGCTCCCCGACGGCAAGGCACTGCTGGAGGCGGCGGGGATCGTACGCCGGCTCTGGGTGGAGCCGGCCGCGGACCATGGCTTCGAGACGGTCGCCGAACGCACCGCCCGCCAGGCGAAGTCACTGCGTGACTCGGCGGAGTTGGCCGGGGAGCCCCTGGTGATGGCAGCTTTGGCGGCGCGGGACGAGTTGGCTGAGAGTTCCCCGGAGTCCCTGCTGCTGCACGGCAGCTTCCGCCAGGGCAAGGTCTTGGCCGGGGACCGTACGCCCTGGGTCGCGGTGGGCCCCGACCCCGTGGTCGGGGAGCGCGCCTACGATCTGGGCCGGCTCGCCTGGGACCGGGTGGAGGACCTGGTGGCCGCGGCGGCCGGTGCTTCGGCGACCCGGCGTCGGATCAACAAGCTCGCGGATTCGCTGGAGGTGGATGCGGAGCGGCTGCGCGGGTGGGCGCTGTTCCGCGCGGTGGAGTCGGCCCGGCGGGTGTCCGTCCCTGAGGCGGAGCTCCGGTGGGAGTTCGCCTCCTGGTTGTGAGCACGGGTTGTGAGCACGGGCGGGGGCTTCGACGGCTGAGGAACGGTGGACACGGGCGTGCCCCCCTCGGGCCGATGGCCGAGGGGGGCACGACGCGAGGTTCAGGCGCGCAGTCGGGCGACGGCCTCCGCGAGGGGAAGTTCCTCGCGCTCACCGGTACGGCGGTCCTTCAGTTCCAGGACCCCTTCGGCAGCGCGACGGCCCGCGACCAGGATCTTGGGCACGCCGATCAGTTCGGCATCGGTGAACTTCACTCCGGGCGACACCCCCGGGCGCTCGTCCACCAGGACCCGCAGCCCCGCCTCGGCGAGCGCATCGGCCGCCTGGAGTGCCAGTTCGATCTGGAGCGCCTTGCCGGCCGCGACCACGTGGACGTCGGCGGGTGCGATCTCCGCGGGCCAGCACAGGCCCTTCTCGTCGGCGCTCTGCTCGGCGAGCGCCGCCACGGCACGGGAGACACCGACGCCGTACGAGCCCATGGTGACCCGGGTGGGCTTGCCGTTCTGCCCGAGGACGTCGAGCTGGAAGGCGTCGGCGTACTTGCGGCCCAGCTGGAAGATGTGGCCGATCTCGATGGCGCGGTCCAGCTTGAGGCCGGTGCCGCACTTCGGGCAGGGGTCGCCGTCCTGGACGGTGACGACGTCCACGTACTCGTCGACCTCGAAGTCTCGGCCCGCGACGACGTGGCGCACATGGGCGCCGTCCTTGTTGGCCCCGGTGATCCAGGCCGTGCCCGCCGCGATGCGCGGGTCGGCGAGGTAGCGGACCTTCTCAAGGCCCTGCGGGCCGACGTAGCCGCGCACCAGGTCGGGGCGGTCGGCGAAGTCCTCGGCGGTGACCAGTTCGACCTCGGCGGGAGCCAGGTGGTCGGAGAGCTTGCCCAGGTCCACCTCGCGGTCACCGGGCACTCCGACGGCGACGATCTCGCCGTCCACCTTCACCAGGAGGTTCTTCAGCGTGGCGGCGGCCGGCACACCGAGGTGTGCGGCGAGCGATTCGATGGTCGGGGTGTCGGGGGTGTCCAGCTCCTCCATCGCGGGGTGCTGCTGGGGCGCCGGAGCCTCGACGGTGTAGGTCACGGCCTCCGTGTTCGCCGCGTAGTCACAGGCGGTGCAGTGGACAAAGGTGTCCTCGCCGGCCGCTGCGGGGGCCAGGAACTCCTCGGACGCGGAGCCGCCCATCGCCCCGGAGATGGCGGAGACGATGCGGTACGTGAGCCCGAGCCGGTCGAAGATCCTGATGTACGTCTCGCGGTGGGCGCCGTACGAGTCGACGAGTCCCTCGTCGGTGGTGTCGAAGGAGTACGAGTCCTTCATCAGGAACTCGCGGCTGCGCAGGATGCCCGAGCGGGGGCGGGCCTCGTCCCGGTACTTCGACTGGATCTGGTAGAGCGTGACCGGCAGGTCCTTGTAGGACGTGCACTGGTCCTTGACGAGCAGGGTGAAGATCTCTTCGTGCGTGGGTCCGAGCAGGTAGTCGGCGCCCTTGCGGTCCTTGAGCCGGAACAGTTCGGGCCCGTACTCCTCCCAGCGCCCGGTCGCCTCGTAGGGCTCCTTGGGGAGCACGGCGGGGAGCAGAACCTCCTGGGCGCCCATGGCGTCCATCTCCTCGCGGACCACGCGGGTGACGTTCTCCAGGACCTTCTTGCCGAGCGGCAACCAGGACCAGATGCCCGCGGCATTGCGGCGGACGTAGCCGGCGCGGACGAGCAGCTTGTGACTGAGCGTCTCGGCGTCTGCCGGGTCATCGCGCAGTGTCTTGACCATCAGACGGGACATGCGCTGGACCTGGGCTGCCATGAGGAATTCTCCTGCGTCAAGAAAGAGTGATGTCCAGGAGGTTAGCTGGGCCGCTGGTGAGGGTGGAAATCAGTTCCCCCTCAGCAGGGGCAGCGGGGCGCCCATCACGGCGTACGGACTGGGTGCGCTCGGGAAGTGGACCTGGAGCGCGAGGTCCTGGTAACCGAGACTGCGGTAGAGCCCCCGGGCGGGCGATTCGATGTCCAGGGCCGAGAGGATGGAACGCGGCTGGTCCACTCCGTCGGTGATGGCGGTGATCAGGGAGCGCCCGATGCCACGGCCCTGGAAGTCGGGGTGGACGTGGAGTTCGGTGATGACGAAGGAGTCGTCGAGCCAGTGGTCGATGCCGGCACTGCGGAGGTAGGGCTCCACGATGGTGGACCACCAGTGCCGGCGGTCGTTGGGCATGCCGTAGACGAAGCCGACGAGTCGGCCGGTGCCGGTCTGGGCACCCAGGGCCCAGGCTCCCGGCTGGAGCATGTGGCGGTAGACGATGTGGCGGCGTACCGCGATCTCCTCGTCGCTGAGCCCGAAGGCGAGTGCCTGAACCGTCAGGGCTTCATCAATGCGCGAGGCAAGATCGAACGGCCCGATCAGGACATCGGAGAGTGCTGCCATGCGCGAACCCTACTGGTCTCGCCAGACGGTCAGAACGGCGCACTGTGGCGGGGGTGCTCGTGCGCCGGATCCCGTCACGACTGGGCGAGGTGTCCCACGCGGCCTAGAACAGGACGCTCATGAAGGCGCCGGTCTCCTCGAAGCCGACGCGACGGTACGCGGCTCGGGCAGCGGTGTTGTAGTCGTTGACGTACAGACTGACGACGGGGGCGATGTCGGCGAGGGCGTAGCGCAGTACGGCGGCCATGCCCGTCTCGGAGAGTCCTCGGCCGCGGTGTTCGGGGTCGACCCAGACGCCCTGCACCTGGCACGCCTGGGAGGTGGCGGCGCCGATCTCGGCCTTGAAGACGACCCGGCCGTCGTCGATGCGGGCGAACGAACGTCCGGCGCCGACGAGCTCGGCCACCCGTGCCTGGTAGAGGAGGCCGCCGTCGCCCGCCATCGGGGAGACTCCGACCTCCTCGGTGAACATGGCCACGCACGCGGGCATGATCACTTCCATCTCGTCCTTGCGGATGCGGCGGACGTAGGGGTCGGGCGCGATGTCGGTCGGCACGCGGTCGGTGACCATGAGCGGCTGGTGGGGTCGTACGTCGCGGGCGGGGCCCCAGCTGGGTTCGAGCAGTCGCCACAGGAGCGCCGTGGGCTCGGCGGGGCCCACGATCGATGAGCAGCGGCGGCCCGCCCTGCGGGCCCGGTCGGCGAAGGCGCGAACGGCTTCGGGGGTGGCACAGATGGGGACGAGGTTGGCGCCGGAGTAGCACAGCGAGCGCAGTCGTCCGTCGGTGTACCAACCCCACATCTCCCCGCCCAGCCGCCATGGGTCGAGCCCGGCGACCTGGACCCGCGAGGTGACGAAGGCGTTCGTCACGGGCTCGCTCTCCAGGACGGCGAGCGCCGCTTCAAGGTCGCTGGGTTCGAGGACCCGGGTGGTGGTCTGCGTCAACACGAGGGGGCCTCACCAAACGGTCTGCTGGTCTCCGCACTGTACCTGCCGGGTGGGCCGGGTGCCGAGCGGTGGGCGGCCCCGCATTCCGTCGCCGGACGGGTGCGGGGCCGGTACTGCCTGGTGCGGGGGGTGGTCGGCGTTTTCGGGGTGCGGGGTCGCTGTGCGGGCTAGTGATCGGTCCGCGCTCACGTCCGGGGCCGGAGCGGGAGCGGTCCGGTCTGCTGGTCGACAACGACCCGGCCCGTCAACGTGCGGTGACCGGAGGGTCACCGGGAGGTCTGACGGGCGTCAGCCCGCGACGGAGACGGTCGGCTCACCCGAGGGGATGCCGTTCTTCTCCATCTCCTCGGCGATCTTCATGGCCTCGTCGATGAGGGTCTCGACGATCTTCGACTCGGGGACGGTCTTGATGACCTCGCCCTTGACGAAGATCTGGCCCTTGCCGTTGCCCGACGCGACACCGAGGTCGGCCTCACGGGCTTCGCCCGGACCGTTCACCACACAGCCCATGACCGCGACCCGCAGGGGCACCTCCATGCCCTCCAGGCCGGCGGTGACCTCCTCGGCGAGCTTGTAGACGTCGACCTGGGCCCGACCGCAGGAGGGGCAGGAGACGATCTCCAGCCGGCGCTGGCGGAGGTTGAGCGACTCCAGGATCTGGATGCCGACCTTGATCTCCTCCGCGGGCGGGGCGGAGAGGGAGACCCGGATGGTGTCGCCGATGCCCTCGCTCAGCAGGGCGCCGAAAGCGACGGCCGACTTGATGGTGCCCTGGAACGCGGGACCGGCTTCGGTGACGCCGAGGTGCAGCGGGTAGTCGCACTGGGCAGCCAGTTGGCGGTAGGCGTTGACCATCACGACGGGGTCGTTGTGCTTGACCGAGATCTTGATGTCGCGGAAGCCGTGCTCCTCGAAGAGGGACGCCTCCCACAGGGCCGACTCGACGAGCGCCTCGGGGGTGGCCTTGCCGTACTTCTTCAGCAGGCGCGCATCCAGCGAACCGGCGTTGACGCCGATGCGGATGGGAGTGTTCGAGGCGAGCGCCGCCGCGGCGATCTCCTTCACCTTGTCGTCGAACTGCTTGATGTTGCCCGGGTTGACCCGGACCGCGGCGCAGCCGGCGTCGATCGCGGCGAAGACGTACTTGGGCTGGAAGTGAATGTCCGCAATGACCGGGATCTGCGACTTGCGCGCGATGATGGACAGGGCGTCGGCGTCGTCCTGGGTGGGGCAGGCCACCCGGACGATCTGGCAGCCGGAGGCCGTCAACTCGGCGATCTGCTGGAGGGTCGCACCGATGTCGGAGGTGCGCGTCGTGGTCATCGACTGCACCGAGATCGGGGCGTCACCACCTACCGCGACGGATCCGACCTGGATCTTCCGACTGACCCGTCGGTCGGCGAGCTTGATCGGAACGGTGGGAATACCGAGAGAAATCGCGGTCATCTGCTGTGCAACCCCAAGGTGTGGATCGAGGTCCCGAGAACGGCGGGCTCCAGGGCTCCGAGGTTACGGCACCACGGTTACGACAAGCACATCGCGCGAGGAAAACACCCCACATAGTGGGGCGGCCGGGTGCAAAGTACACCCGGCCGCCCCACACTCAGGTGGTCAACTGATCTTCACCGGGTTGACGATGTCGGCCACGAGGACCAGCAGTGTGAAGCAGATGAAGACGCCCGCGACCACATAGGCCACCGGCATCAACTTGGCGACGTCGAACGGTCCGGGGTCGGGGCGGCGGAAGACCTTCGCCACGTTGCGGCGTACGGACTCCCACAGGGCGCCCGCGATGTGCCCGCCGTCGAGCGGCAGCAGCGGCAGCATGTTGAACAGGAACAGCGACAGGTTGAAGCCGGCGAGGAGCATCATGAAGGTGGCGATGATGTTCTCGGTGGGGACGTCGAGGTTCATCACCTCGCCGCTGATGCGGGCCGCGCCGACGACACCGACCGGGGAGTCGTCCTTGCGCTCGCCGTCGCTGAAGGCCGCGTCCCACAGGTCGGGGACCTTGGCCGGCAGGGCGATGATCGACTCCACGCCGTTGGCCATCATGTCGCCCATGCGGTCGACGGACTGGGTGAAGTTCAGCGGCAGGATCTCGGTCTGCGCGGCGAAGCCGAGGTAGCCGGCCGGGACGAAGGCGTCGGGGACGACCTCCCCGTCCGAGTCCTTCTTGGCCACCATGTTCCTGATGAGGTTGGCCTCAAGGACCTGCTCGGTGCCATCGCGCTCGACGGTGATGCTGGCGGGGCCGATCGTCTGGCGAATGCGGTCGGAGAGCTCGGGCCAACCGGAGACCTTCTCCCCGTTGAAGGCGACGATCTTGTCGCCCGCACGGAGGCCGGCCTGCTTCGCCGGGGAGACCGGGTCGCCCGCCGCGCAGGTGTCGCGCTCCTCGCTCTGCTTGATGACGCAGTTCTGGACTCCGGCGACCTGGGTGGTCTGGGTGGCGAACCCGAAGGTCATCGCCACCCCGAGGAAGATCGCGACGGCGAGGATCAGGTTCATGAACGGTCCGGCGAACATCACGATGACGCGCTTCCACGGCTTGCGCGTGTAGAAGAGGCGCTTCTCGTCCCCGGGCTGGAGCTCTTCGTACGCGGCGGTCCTGGCGTCCTCGATCATGCCGCGCCAAGGGGAGGTCGAGCGGGCCTCGATCCGGCCGTCCTCCCCCGGCGGGAACATCCCGATCATGCGGATGTAGCCGCCCATGGGGATGGCCTTGATGCCGTACTCGGTTTCGCCCCGGTGCCGGGAGAAGAGGGTGGGACCGAAGCCCACCATGTACTGCGGCACCCGGATGCCGAACAGCTTGGCCGTCGAGAGGTGGCCCAGCTCATGCCAGGCGATGGAGAACAACAGACCCACGGCGAACAGCGCAATGCCGAGAATGGTCAACAACATCGTCATGCGCGAGCCTCCGCTGTGGCCTTGACCGCGAGCTCCCGGGCCCTGGCTCGGGCCCAGCTCTCCGCTTGCAGGACGTCGGACACCGTCAGTGAAGTTCCCCGGACGGGCACCCCGTGTTCGGTGACGACGTCAGTGACCGTATCCATGATGGCGTTGAAAGGCAGCCGACCGGCGAGGAACGCTTCGACGCACTCCTCATTGGCCGCATTGAACACCGCGGGCGCGGTACCGCCCAGCTCCCCCACCTGGCGGGCGAGACCCACCGCGGGGAACGCCTCGGTGTCCAGGGGGAAGAACTCCCAGCTCGACGCCCTGGTCCAGTCGAAGGAAGGGGCCGCGTCGGGCACCCGCTCGGGCCAGCCGATACCGAGGGCGATCGGGCCGCGCATATCGGGCGGGGTGGCCTGCGCCAGCGTGGAGCCGTCGGTGAACTCCACCATGGAGTGCACATAGGACTGGGGGTGGACGACGACCTCGATGCGCTCGAACGGGATGTCGTAGAGCAGGTGCGCCTCGATGACCTCCAGCCCCTTGTTGACGAGGGTGGCGCTGTTGATGGTGATCACGGGGCCCATCGCCCAGGTGGGGTGCGCCAGCGCCTCGGCGCGGGTCACCTTGGCGAGCTCGGCCCGGGTACGGCCCCGGAACGGCCCGCCGGACGCGGTGACGACCAGCTTGCGGACCTCGGAGAGCTTGCCTGCGGCCAGGGCTTGGAAGAGCGCGGCGTGCTCGGAGTCCACCGGGATGATCTGACCGGGGCGGGCCAACTCCTTCACCAGGGGCCCGCCGACGATGAGCGACTCCTTGTTGGCGAGCGCGAGGGTACGGCCCGCCCTGAGCGCAGCCAGGGTGGGTGCGAGACCGATGGAGCCGGTGATGCCGTTGAGCACGGTGTGGCATTCGGATGCGGCAAGTTCGGTGGCCGCGTCCGGGCCGGCCAGGATCTCGGGCTGCGGCGCGGTGCCGTAGCGGGCGGACAGCTCCGCACGCAGGGCGGGCACGGCGTCCTCCCTGGCCACGGCGACGACGCGAACCCCCAGCTGATGGGCCTGCTCGGCCAGGAGGGCAACGCGGCCACCCGCGGCGGAGAGCGCCGTGACCCGGAAGCGGTCCGGGTTGCGCAGGACGAGGTCGATGGCCTGGGTGCCGATCGATCCGGTACAGCCAAGGACCACGATGTCTCTGCGCCCGGTGGCCGGGTCGAAGACGGTGTGCGGGTCGGCAAGGGGGGATGGGCTGTCGCTCATCCCCCCATTGTGTCCGTAATCGACGGCCCGCTTGACAGGGGTGCCCGAGAGCGTCAACGGATGGGGCGGTGGACGTTCTCCCGTTCGGATGGGCCGGGTGTGGCGTCCGCGATCCAGGGTCCGTCGCCGCTGGGGTCGATGATCCCCTCTTCCAGCCACGCGTACCGTCCCGCGAGGACCCCGTCCACCACTCGACGGTCGATGTCGTCGGTGTTGGACCACAGCCGGGTGAAGAGTTCCTCGATCCGCAGCCGGGACTGGCGGCAGAAGGCGTCGGCCAGTTGGTACGCCTCGCGGCCGTGGTCACCAGAGACGCGCAGCATCTCCGCCCGTACACAGGTGGCGGAGATCGCGAAGAGTTCCGCGCCGATGTCGACGATCCGGCCGAGGAAGCCCTGTTTGGTCTCCATCCGCCCCTGCCAGCGGGACATGGCGAGGAAGGTGGAGCGGGCGAGCTTTCGGGCGCTGCGCTCCGCATAGCGCAGGTGTACGGCGAGGTCGGGGTGGCCGGCAGGGTGGAACTCACCGTAGGAGCGGGGGCTGTGCCCCGGTCCTGTGACGAGTTTGGGGAGCCAACGGGCGTAGAACGCGGTGGCCTGTGCACCGGCTCTCGCCTTGTCACCCAGGGACTTGTCCGGGTCGATGAGATCGCCCGCCACCTTGAGGTGGGCGTCGACCGCCTCACGGGCGATCAAGAGGTGCATGATCTCGGTGGAGCCTTCGAAGATCCGGTTGATCCGCAGATCGCGCAGCATCTGTTCGGCCGGCACCGCCCGCTCGCCGCGCGCCGCGAGCGAGTCCGCGGTCTCGAAGCCCCGGCCGCCGCGGATCTGAACCAGTTCGTCGGCGATCAGACAGCCCATCTCGGAGCCGAAGAGCTTGGCGAGCGCGGCCTCGATGCGGATGTCGTTGCGGTCCTCGTCGGCCAGTTGGGAGGCGAGGTCGACGACCGCTTCGAGGGCGAACGTGGTGGCGGCGATGAACGAGATCTTCGCTCCCACCGCCTCGTGCCGGGCCACAGGCTTGCCCCACTGCTCACGTGCGGCCGACCACTCGCGGGCGATCTTGAGGCACCACTTCCCGGCGCCCGCGCACATCGCGGGCAGGGAGAGCCGACCGGTGTTGAGCGTGGTCAGCGCGATCTTGAGGCCGGCTCCCTCGGGCCCGATGCGGTTGGCGGCGGGCACACGGACCTGGTGGAAGCGGGTGACGCCGTTCTCCAGACCGCGCAGCCCCATGAAGGCGTTGCGGTTCTCCACGGTGATGCCCGCACTGTCCGCCTCGACCACGAAGGCGGTGATGCCGCCGGGGTGACCCTCCGACTTCGGCACCCGCGCCATCACCACCAGGAGATCGGCGACGACACCGTTGGTGGTCCAGAGCTTGACGCCGTCGAGGACGTACTCGTCGGCGTCGGGGACCGCGGTCGTCGCCAGGCGCGCCGGGTCGGAGCCGACGTCGGGTTCGGTCAGCAGGAACGCCGAGATGTCGGTACGGGCGAGCCTCGGCAGGAACGTGTCCTTCTGCTCCTCGGTGCCGAACGTCTTGAGCGGCTGCGGCACACCGATCGACTGGTGTGCGGAGAGCAGGGCGCCGATGGCGGGGCTCGCGGAGCCGACCAGCGCGAGGGCGCGGTTGTAGTAGAGCTGGGTGAGGCCCAGTCCGCCGTACTTGGTGTCGATCTTCATGCCGAGCGCACCGAGTTCCCGCAGACCGTTGATGACGTCGTCGGGGATGCGGGCCTCGCGCTCGATCAGCGCACCGTCGATCCTGGTCTCGCAGAAGGTGCGCAGCCGGGTGAGGAACTCCTCGCCACGCCGGGTGGCCTCCCCCGAGGGCAAGGGGTGGGGGTGGATCAGATCGAGCCGCAACCGGCCCAGAAACAGCTCCTTGGCGAAGCTGGGCTTGCGCCAGTCCTGTTCGCGTGCGGCCTCGGCGACCTGCCGGGCCTCACGCTCGGTGACCTTGGGGGTACGGTCCTTCTCCAGTGGTGCGGTCATGAGGTCCACCTCGCCGCGAGTCGGGTTGGGGCGCCGGTCGGGGCGGGGCGCTCTACCAACCGGTACTACTCGTCCGTATTACCCGATTACTGTGCCGCCCACCATCCCCGTGCCGCACCCGGGGGAACATCCGTTGCGGAGAGTGATAGCGGCAGCTTCGGAGAGGTTCTCCATGGCTGACACCAGCGTCCCCGAGCCCGGGTCCGGGGTGTGCGGACCGCGAGGGGTCCGCACACCCCGAACCGAGGGCCGATTGCTCGGTCCACCGCCCGGATGGAGCGGCGAGGGCCCTATCGGAAGGCCGGGAAGGCGAAGCGCTGGCCGATAGCCTGACCCTGGGCGTGCGCATCGGTCCCGGTCACCGAATAGACGACCGTACGGGTGAGACCACGGGTGGCGGCGACCACCGTGTTGTAGCCGGGGCGGGCACCGGTCTTGCCCCAGACCTCCACCCCGTCGACCATGAACCGCTCAAGCCCGGCGCTCTTGTTGGCGCCGGCGATGTTCCGGGGAACGGTGAACATCTCCTTGAGCTGCTGCTGCGGCACGACCTTGCCCCGGAACAGCGCGGTCAGCAATCGCTCCAGATCGTCCAGGGTGGAGATCATGTCCCCCGCCGCCCAGCGGTCCGCCACATTCCACTCGGTGACGTCCACCCGCTGTCCGTCGACCAGTTGATAGCCCCTGTTGTGCGGCCCGTTGATGCGGGGGTCGCTACCAGGGAAGGAGGAGTTCCGCATGCCGGCAGGCCGAAAGACATAGCGAGCGGCACCCTCCTCGAACGACCGTCCGGTCACCTTCTCCACCAGCATGGCGAGGATGGTGTAGTTGATGTTCAGATAGTGCTGTTGGGTACCGGGTGCGAACTCAGGGCCCCTGGCGATCCCCGCGGCCACCACCACTTCCGGCTCCACGACGTCGAGCCGGCGCGCGTACTGCTCCTCCCAGGACGCATCGGCGACGGCTGCGGGCTGGATCCCACTGGTGTGGTTGAGCAACTGCCGTACGGTGACGGGCTGGAACTCGGGCGTCAGCAGTCCGGGAAGGTAGCGCTGTACGGGCCGGTCGAGGTTGACCTTGCCATCGGCGGCGAGCTTCAGCACCAGGGCCGCGGTCACCACCTTCGTCGTCGATCCGGCGCGGAAGCGGCCGTGGGTGAGGGCTGGGCTGTTGTGGCGCACCTCCCGCACTCCGGCGCTGCCCTCCCATCGCCCGTCCCGCCCACCGGCGCGTACCACCGCGCTGGTCGCCTCACCGTCCGGAAGTCCCCGCAGCGCGGCTTGAAGCGCCTGCGCCTGCGGATGTTCGGCCGCCCGGGCCTGCGAGACACCGGGTACCTGGCTGGTGGCCGGGCCCGCGAGGGCGGGCCCGGCCGTGACCCCGAGAACGACGACGGTCGAAACGGCGGCGAGCAGGGCACGCCGATGCAACGGAGTGGGTTTCACAAGAAAGGGCCCTTCAGGAGAGGGATGGGGGATGCCTCCCATCCTGAAGACGACCGTGGGACGCCGGATCCTCATCACGGAGGACACCGCCCCCGGTCGTCGACTCGGGGTCAACCCCAGTGCTCTCAGGGCGAATTGGGCGCGGACCCCGATGGACCCGAACCACCACGGCTCAGCGGCCCGTCGCCCGCAGGGGGCAATGACGGTCCACGCCCCGGCCAGCACGGCGTGATCACGGCTACGGTCGGCGACGGCCCCAAGCGCAGGATCCTCAGCGGTTGGCCAGGCTGTAGACGAGCACGGTCATCCATCCGACGACGACGGCCACACAGAGGACTTGGCGTACGACTTCGATCACCACGGAAAGACCATCCAACGCCTGTGCAAACCATGGGCCGCCGCACCCCGGGTGTGAGGTGCATCCATCCGCGGGGGAAGGACCACGGGCCACGCCGCCAACACATACCGGCCCGACCGGTCGGCCGCAGTGAGCGTGCACGGCATTCCGGCCAGGAGCCGTCGAAAGGCAGCACGCCGGGACGGTCGGTACGTCGACGGGGTCCGGGGAGGGGCACGGATCGGGGATGGCGCACATCAGCGCGGCGGACCACGGCACATCGGGATCGGGGTCCAAACCGTTGGCGATACGGACAGCCTGTACGCAGAACCAGCGCAGAGCCCTGGCGGCAAAGGGAGTCGCGAAGGTCCCGAGCACCAGCCTGCGGGGCTCGGTGGCACCGCGCCGGTCGAACTCGGCGATGGCCTCTGCCCAGTAGACGCATGGCCCGAGGCCGGGAGTCCGCTCCGCGCGAGTGCCGAAAGCGGCGGTCACCGGGCGTCCCCGCTCCCGAAGGCACACCACATACGCGTGAGCGGACCATCCTCCGCGATCCCCCAGACATCGGCATGGGCCGCCACCAGCAGCAGCCCCCGGCCGCCCTCATCCAGGAGATCCACCGCACTCGGTGTGGGCGGCACCCGCTCGGGGCCACTGCTGCTCACCTCGATGCAGAGCTGCGTCTGCGTGGGCCACATCCGGACCCCGACATCACCGTCGCCGTGAACGAACCCGTTGGTGACCAATTCGGAGAGACACAGGCCGACGGCGTCCGCACGGGCGCCGAATCCCCAGAGGGCCGCATGGGCCCAGCCGACCCGACGGACCTGCCCCGGCCTCCGTCTGTCCTCGGGGGTCAGGGGACTGCCCGGTCCGGTGGTACGTGGCAGGTTCACGTCGAGGCGGGGTGCACCTTCGGGTGGACTGACGCCGATACAGCCCGCCGCCATGGGCTGACTGTTGGTTGGGGGTGACATGAGGCATCTCCATCGGTCTGGGAACAGTCACCGTCAAGGAGTCGGGACGAGCGCCTGCACGTCCACCGGGGGAACTGCCCGTTGAAGGAGTCCCGCGTGTGCTCGCTGCCCAACGTCGTTAAGTGAACCGGTGGGCCCGGAGCGGGAGCCAGAGGACTCAAGAGGTGGAGTGGTTCAACGAGTTCACCCGTGTTCGACTCGGTGAGCGCTGGTCTAGCGTTGGGATCCATGACCAGGTCGCCCAACAGCCGCCTCCGCGCCATCATTCATGAATCAGGTCTGCGATACGAGGATTTAGCCCGCCTCGTGAGGTCCGTGGCCGCCGCATCCGGGACCACGATCCGCACCGGCAAATCGAACGTTTCCTGCTGGTTGGGTGGCACCCCGCCCAACCCCCAGACCGCCCGCTATCTCTGCGAGGCACTGTCCCGAACGCTCGGTCGACCGATTTCCCTGGCCGACATCGGCCTCTCGGCAACGCCCGGCGATACCGGTCGGGCTGATGTCGGGCTTACCGTTGAAGGCGATCCAGTGGAAATGCTGGGGCAATTGGGGAGTGCCGATATCGAACGCCGAACCTTCCTCACCGGGTCCGCCTACTCCGTCGCAGCCGCCGCCCTGCCACTCGGCAACGCCGGTGAAGCCCATGCCCGCACCCGCAGAGCATTGAACGGCGGCATCGCCGGTTCCAGTGAAGTCCGCGCCGTCCGCGACATGGTGGCGATGTTCACCGCCATCGACGAACGCCATGGTGGCCAACACGGTCGCAGCGCTGTCGTGCAGTACCTCCGGACCGACGTCCTCGGGCTGTGCCAAGCTCAGTTCCGCACCATCGAGCAACGCAACGACATGCTGACCTCCGCCGCGTCCCTCGCCTACCTCTGTGGCTGGAAGGCGTATGACGCGGGGGAAATGGGGCTTGCCCAGCGCTACTACTTGCAGGCGTACGCCCTCACAAAGGACGCCGGGAACACCGCCCACGAGGCGTTCACACTCCGCATCCTCGCCTATCACGGCATGGACAACGGGCGGCACGAACACGTACTCGGGTTGGCCGACGCCGCACTGGAACGGGCTCAGGGCAGGGTCGACCGGGTGACGGAGTCGCTGTTCGTGATCTGCCGGGCCCGAGCCCTGGCCAGCGTGGGCCAGGCCAGCCGATCCCTGGCCGAGGCAGACCGCGCCCGCACCCTCGCGGGGTCGACCGGCGCAGAGGGCATGACCGGCTGGGCCTCCATGTGGGGGGCGGCGTCCGCCAACGTCGCCAGCCAAACCGCGAAGATCCTGGACAGCATCGGCGACTTCCGCGGTGCGGAGCGCCATCACGCCAACGCTCGCCGCCGATACAGCGGTACGGAGCACCAGAGGATTGCTGCGCTCTCCGCGGCGGCCGAAGGACACTCCCAGTACCAGCAAGGCCAGGTCGAAAGGGCTTGCGCCACCTGGGGCCAGGCGCTGGACACCATGACCGGCATTCGCTCCACTCGAACGCTCAAAGCCGTGCACGCCATGCGATCCGCGGTCAACCAGGTCAAGGACCGCGCCGTACGCCCGGCACTCGACCTGGATGAACGCGCCCACACCTGGCTTCGCGAAGCGCCCTGATCAATAGTCGGCCACAGCATGGACGGCCCGGCCAACTACATTTCTGGCGGGCCTAGTGACACCCTCCAGGCCGATGCCCTGGATCGCCCTTCTCAGATGGTGTCGGAAAGCGGCGGCGGCGCGGGTACGACGGCGGCCGTCACCATGCCGTTGGCGTCAAGGGCCAGCTCATCCAGTTCGACACCGCGCACGAGCACACCGGGGAAGTCCTCAAAGCGGTTCAGGGCCTCGGCAATGGCGGCGGTAAGAGATTCAGCAGGGAAGAGACACATGAAACGGGAGTAGCCCGGTGCTTCCGCCAACCCGATACGCCCATCGGCGAACCGGTCGAGACCGTCCAAGGTGTCCCGATGCTCGTCGGTAAGCGGAGCATCCAGAATGAGATTGAATTGCCACTCACGCACAGTTCTGATGCCTCCTCGTAAAGCTGTCGATCTTCTTCGCCTCTGCTCCCTGACTCTGGGGGGGAGTAGACCACCAACCGTGTCAGGGCGGAGGGACCATGCGGACCACCGTGACTTGCAGAACGCTCTGTGCCACGTAGTACCGGATGAAGATCCCGGCGACGGTGGCTTCCCTCCGGTCCCTCTCACGGCTCACAGCCCGCGATCCGTGGCCGTAGGGGTCTCGGCCCAACGTGCGCCCTATGGCTGCCCGAAACGCTGCTGCCGAGGGTGAGGGCATCTGCTTCAGCGTTGCTTCTGCCACCGGCGCATACGCGATCTCGTAACGACTCATGCAGCCCCACGCCCTTCGGCCTCCAAGCGGGCGAAGACCTCCTCGTCCTCCGGACCAGAGGCGAGGTTGAGAATCCAGTGCCGCAGCACATCGGCGACGCTCTCCACCGTGGCCGCGCCCAGTTCCTCGTCAAAGCGCCGCCGTTGGTCCTCTGGCAGTGCGCTGCGGACGCCCTCGACCGTGGCGGGCACCTTCACTCGTTCCTCGTTGTGGATGGTCCATCTCGACGTGCTGTGCTCAGACATGGCGGGAACGAGTCCTCTCCTTGGGCGAGTCCTCCCAGGCTATTGCTGGAAGAGAGCACGAACGGAGGCTTCGCAGCGCCAAGAACGGCGTGTTGGGGCACCAGTTGAGTCCGGGCGCACCTCGTGCGCCCGGATGTGCAGCCCTGCCCAGCGATTCCGTCGTTCCCGGAACAGGCCCCCTGCCCCTCGGTCGGCTCATCTGCGCGGTTCGATCTTGTGGGCGTGCCACGCCCTCTGCCACCGTGACCTGCATGGACCCCGCACAGTTTGATGGGTATGTCCGCAGAGGGCCCGTGGACACCCTTTCCATCGCCGACGCATCCCGACAGCTCGACGTGATCGCCCGCCATGTGAACCAGGCCCGGGACGACCTCGCCCAGTGCGAGGGGAGCGCTCTGACCCACTACCGCAAGAACGACCCGACCGGCGTCGACAGTGTGGGCGGCACGCAAAGAACGGCTGGAGCCCCCGCACAGTGGGCTCCAGCCGTTGGTTGTTACGCGCGGAAAACTACAGCGTGAGGCCCGTCAGGACCAGTACGCGTTCGTAGGTGTAGTCATCCATCGCATAGGCGACGCCCTCGCGGCCGACGCCGGACTGCTTGGCTCCGCCGTACGGCATCTGGTCGGCGCGGTAGGAGGGGACGTCGCCGATGATCACGCCGCCGACCTCCAGTGCGCGGTGTGCGCGGAAGGCGGTCTGGACGTCATGGGTGAAGACGCCCGCCTGGAGGCCGTACGGGGAGTCGTTGACGGCGGCGAACGCCTCGGCCTCGCCGTCGACCTTGCTGACGGTCAGCACCGGGCCGAAGACTTCCTCGCAGGCGATGGTGACGTGCGGGGGGACCTCGGCCAGGACGGTCGGGGCGTAGGTGGCACCGTCGCGCTTGCCGCCGGCGAGGAGCTTGGCACCGGCCTGGACCGCCTCGTCCACCCAGGACTCCACGCGCTTGGCCGCGTCCTCGCTGACCAGGGGGCCCACGTCCGTCGCGTCGTCGGCCGGGTCACCGGTGACCTGGGCCTCGACCGCGGCGACGAGCTTGGGCAGCAGCCGGTCGTAGACGGAGGTGTCGGCGATCACGCGCTGCACGGAGATGCAGGACTGGCCGCCCTGGTAGTTGGAGAAGGTGGCCATGCGGGTGGCGGCCCAGTCGAGGTCCTGCTCGGACGTCCAGTCGTCGAGGACGACCGCGGCGCCGTTGCCGCCGAGTTCCAGCGTGCAGTGCTTGCGCGGTACGGAGTCCATGATCGCGTAGCCGACGGGGCCGGAGCCGGTGAAGGAGATCACGGGCAGCCGCTCGTCCTGGACCAGGGCGGGCATCCGGTCGTTGGGGACCGGCAGCACCGACCAGGATCCGACCGGCAGTTCGGTCTCGGCGAGCAGTTCACCGAGGACCAGCGAGGAGATCGGGGTGGCCGGGGCGGGCTTGAGGATGATGGGGGCGCCGACCGCGATGGCGGGGGCCACCTTGTGGGCGCTGAGGTTCAACGGGAAGTTGAAGGGCGCGATGCCGAGGACGACGCCCTTGGGGATGCGTCGGGTCAGGGCGAGACGGCCCGTGCCACCGGCGTCGGTGTCGAGGCGCTGGGCCTGGCCGCCGTTGAAGCGGCGGGCTTCCTCGGCGGCGAGGCGGAAGACGGACACGGCACGGCCGACTTCGCCGCGGGCCCACTTGATGGGCTTGCCGTTCTCGGCGGAGATCAGCTGGGCGATCTCCTCGGTGCGCTCGGCGAGGCGCTTGGCGACGTGGTCGAGTGCGGCGGCGCGCACATGGGCCGGTGTGGCGGCGAACTCGTCACGTACCGCGTGGGCGGCGGCGACGGCTTCTTCGACCTGGGCCTCGGTGGGCACGGAGACCCGGCCGACGAGACGTCCGTCCCACGAGTTGGTGACGTCGAAGGAGGTCTCGCCGGTGGCCTCGCGGCCGGCGAGCCAGAAGGCGTGGGTGGAGGTCATGTCCCGGCCCTTCCGAGGTGAGGTGAGTGTGACTGTCGGGCGGTGCCCGCCCCACGGTAGGGCCGGAGGGCGGATTGTTGGTTTGTACGGGGTGGAGTGATCAACGGCGTCTTTCCTGCCGCTTTGGTGCATCGGCCCGGTCCGGGTGGCGTTCGCAGGCGTGGGGCGCCCGGCGCGGTCCGCTCAGCGGCGGCGCTCCGTGGTCACGATCAGGCAGACGCCTGCGACGACGACGGCCCCGCCCACCGCGATCGACCAGGTCAGCTCCTCCTGGAGGAAGACGGCGCCCAGCAGCACGGCCACCACGGGATTGACGTACGCATAGGTGGCCACCAGCGACAGGGGTGCGCTGTGCAGCAGCCAGGCGTAGGCGGTGAAGGCGACCAGCGAGCCGAAGACGACCAGATAGCCCAGGGCGATCCACGAGCTGGTGGAGACGTCGTCGAAGGCGAAGCCCCGGTGCTCGCCGCGGCCGAAGCCGACCAGGGCGCAGCCGATGCCGCCCGCGATCATCTCGTACGCGCTCGCCGCGAACGGGTTCGCCGGCATGGGGATGCGGGCCGAGGCGAAGGAGCCCACGGACCAGCTGATCGTGGCACCCAGGACGGCGACGACGCCCCAGAGTCGGATGTCTCCGCTGAGTCCGGGCATGGTCAGCACCACCAGGCCCACCAGTCCGAACAGCACCCCGCCGTAGGCGCCGAGGCCGGGGCGTTCGCCGGAGCAGCGGCGCAGCACCACCACCCAGGCGGGTACGACGGCGACCAGCAGCGCGGCCAGTCCCGAGGGGATGGCGGTCTCGGCCAGGACCACGAGGCCGTTGCCGCCGAGGAGCAGCATCAGCCCGAGGAGGGTGACGGAGCCGAGTTGGGCGCGGGTGAGCCTGAGCGCGGCGGGGCCCTGTCGCCAGGCCACCAGGGCGGCGAGGATCAGACCGGCGAGGACGAAGCGTCCGCCGGCCGAGAGGAAGGCCGGCATGGTCTCGACGACCACGGCGATGCCGAGGTAGGTGGAGCCCCAGACGACGTAGACGATGGCGAGCGCGGCCCAGACCGCGCCGGATATGCGTCGCCGTCCGGGCGGCTCGGTCACCGGTGGGGCGGGGGCTTCGACAGGTCCGATCGGAGCCGCGGGCAGGAACGATTCGGCGGGTGGGGCGGACCGAAGGGACTCGGTGGGTCCGTCCGAAGGCGTGCCGGCGGTAGGGAGGTCTCTCATCAGTCCTTCTGGGGTCCCCGGACGGCGGTCCGGGCCACTCCCCTCCGCTGCGTCGACGCGACTTTAGGGAGTGCCGCCCCCGGCTGCCAATACTTTTGTCCGACTTCGGGCAGGCGGACGGAAGGATCTTCTGCGGTGTCTAGTCGCCGGTCGGGCCTGCGGTGGTCTTGAGCGCGAGCCAGAGCTCCATCCGGACGTCCGGGTCATCCAGTGAACGGCCCAGGATCTCTTCGACCCGGCGCATCCGGTACCGCAGGGTGTGGCGGTGGACACCGAGGTCGGCTGCCGCCGCGTCCCACTGTCCGTGGCGTGAGAGCCAGGCCCGCAAGGACGCCACGAGGTCGCCGCGGCCGGTGGCGTCATGCGCGTACAGGGGGCGCAGCGTGCCGTCGGCGAAGGCGCGTACGGCGTCGTCGGCCAGCAGCGGGACGATGGAGCCCGCCGCCAGGTCCTCGTGTTCGACGAGCGCCCGGCCGCGTCTGCGGGCGACGGAGAGTGCCTGCTCCGACTGTTTGTACGCTCCGGCTGCGGCGATGGGACCGGTGGGCGCCGAGAGGCCGATGACGACTCCGGCGTCGTCGGCGTCCTGGGCGGAGTACCGGGCGATGCAGTCGGCGACGACCGCTCCCCCGTCGGCGGCGAGCACCACGAGGCGGCTGTCGTTGTCGGGCACGGTGATGATCGTCTCGCCCGCGCGGGAGGCCGCCGCGTCCAGTGCCTCGGCGAGCGCAGGCAGCGGCGGCTCGGCATCGTCGCCCGGGGAGGGGGCTTCGGCGAGCAGTAGCCGGAAGGGGGCGTCCAGCAGGGTGCCGTAGAGGTCCGATGCGACCGCGCGGGCGTGGTCGGGTTCGCCGGAGAGCAGCATGCGCAGGACGGCGGCCCCCAGGCGTTGTTCCGCGTGCTGGAGCGAGCGGGAGCGTTCGGTGGAGAGGGTGAGGAGCGCGATGGCGGAGTGCACCGCATAGCGTTCGGCGGTGCCGAGGGCGGCTGCGGTGCCGACGGCGAGGGCGCCGCGGACCCGGCGGCCGGTGCCCAGGGACTGGAGTTCGACCCGGTCGTCGCCGGTGTCGGCGGCGATGGTGCTGGCCGGTGCGGAGCGTTCGCGCAGCCGTTCCACGTCGGCGGTGAGCCGGCCTGCCCTGCGCACCGCCCACTCGGGGGAGGCGGCGACCACGGCGCCCGAGGCGTCGTAGAGGGCGGCCCAGCCGTTCACATGGGCGGCGAGGCGGGCGACGACCGCGTTCGGTCCGTCGGCGAGCGCGGCCCGGGTCAGCTCCCGCTGGACCTCGAACCCGGCGGTCACCGCCCGGTACTGGTCGGCCGCGATGGCGGCCGAGACGGCTTTGCTGATCGCCAGGAACGGGGTGCGGCGCGGTACGGCCAGCAGGGGGAAGCCCTCGTCCCTGGCCGCGTCGAGGAGGGCGTCGGGGATGTCGTCGTAGAACACGCCGATGGCGAAGCCGAGGCCGACGACGCCCGCTGCGTCCAGCCTGCGCACATAGCGGCGCATGGTGTCGGGGTCCTGGGCGTCCAGGGTCATGGCGGTGACGAGGAGGAGTTCGCCGCCGTCGAGGTAGGGGACCGGATCGGCCAGTTCGCTCACGTGTGCCCACCGGACGGGGGTGTCGAGCCGCTCCTCGCCGGCGCGCACGGTGAGTTTGAGCGCCGAGTGTTGGACGAGGGAGGCGAGCGTGGGCGGCATGGCACCTTCAGAACTGGTTCGTCAGGACTGTTCACGGGCCGGCCGGGGACATCCGGGGATTTCGCCGCGCCGTATGAACTGATTACCTCGATTCTGCCAGCTCGTAGTGGTTCAGGGCGGTCAGGGAGACCAGCACGGGAAAGGACCGCTATGTACGGAGATCCACCAGCAGGGGCGGGGTGTGCTCGCCGTTCACGTTCGTCAGGGAGAGCACCGCGTGTCCTGCGGGCACCGCGTGGGCGAGGTCGGACGCCGACCAGCGGGCCCGTTCCACCTCTCGTACGGTGATCGCCTCGGCCGTGGTCGCCTTGCCGGTGACCAGTCGGCGCATGGCGTGCATGGCCTTGGTGAGGGGCTCGTCGGAGATGATCTGGCGGTTGGTGACATCGCGGGTCTGCACCCACTCGGTGCCCCAGGTCTCCGCGAACCGACCGCCGTCCCACGGGGCGAGTCCCGCGAAGGCCATCCGACAGCCCACCGCGCCCAGCAGGGGCCCGCGCAGCGGATCGGGTACGTCCTCCAGGGTGCGCAGGGTCAGGACCACCCCGGCGTGGGCGGAGCGCAGCCGCTGGATGGCCCGTACGGAGTCGGCGGTCACCGTGTAGGTCGCGTCGTCGAGGACGAGCGCGGCGAAGAGCGAGCGGTCCGAACGGCTGAGCGCTGCTTCGGTGAACTGGGCGAGCAGCAGCCGCGCGATGATCCGGGACGCCTCGGCGTGGCCGCGTTCCGGCAGGTCGACG
Source organism: Streptomyces sp. NPDC059256 (assembly GCF_042753785.1). Classification (NCBI taxonomy): domain Bacteria; kingdom Bacillati; phylum Actinomycetota; class Actinomycetes; order Kitasatosporales; family Streptomycetaceae; genus Streptomyces; species Streptomyces sp. NPDC059256. The sequence goes on from NZ_JBHYZO010000001.1 coordinate 68,985, forward strand.
CGGACCCGCAACGGGTGCTCGATGGCCTGCAAGGAGAACTGTCGGCCGCCTCCGTCGGTGCGGAAGGAGGCGGCGAAGGCGGGTCGGTCCAGGAAGGCGATTCGTTCGGCGAGGAGCACTCCGATGTCGTCGCCGCCGCGGGCGGACTGGCGCTCGCGGGCGTCCAGCTCGCGCAGTTGCGCTGCCGCCGCGGTGCCGCCCTGGGCCTGGAGCGCCTGGCGCAGGGCGTCGAGCGCGGCGGGGGCGCCGCTGAGGAGTTCCCTCAGTTCGGGAACGGCCGGGAAGTGGCCGTGGACGGACTGGTACGGGCCGATCAGCTGGGCCAGTGCGGTGGCGGCGCGGCGGCCGTCGGTGCCGGGCAGGGTCGCGGCGAGGTCGCCGACCAGGGCTTCGGCGAGCATCCGGGCGGCTTCGTCGGGATCGCTGGAGCCTCCGTAGAGGTCCAGGTCGTGCCGGGAGTCGCTGCGTCCGACGGCGATGACCAGGTCGAAGGCGTCATCAGGGGCGAGCTGGGCGCCCTGGGCGGTGACGGCGACCACGGCGGCGCGGTTGGCGAGGGCCAGCAGTCCGAGGGATTCGACGACCGGGCGGATGAGCCGCACGCTCTTGCCGCAGCCGGACGGGCCGACGGCGAGGAGTGAGGTGCCGAGCAGCGACGGGTCGAGTGCCACACCGGTGGTGCGCCGCGCGTAAGGGTTGCGGCGGTCGTCGGCGGCGGTGCCGATCCGCACCTGTGCGGTGACGAGGTCATGGGTGGCGGTGCGCACGGGCAGGTCCCGCAGCCCGGAGGGATGGGCGCAGGACGCAGCCCCCTGTCGCCGCACGGTGTCGGTGAAGGCGGGGAGCAGTTCGGGGCGGGCCTGGACGCCCTGCCACGCGCGGCGGATGCGGGCGTAGTCCACATCGCCGAGCGCACCGGCCCGGCCGGCCTCGGTGAGGGTCTCCGCGGCGTCGATGAGCCCGGCGGTGCGCAGTTCGGGCCACTGGGTGGGGTCCGGTCCGACCGGTGGTGGTGTCGTACGGGGCTTGTCGGCGCGGCGGGTGTAGCGGCGCCATATCTCCGGCACATGGCCGAGGCGGGCGAAGAACACCAGCAGCCCGCCGCCGACGAGCGCGTAGTACGTGTAGCTGGCGGTGGCCCACAGGGGCGGGTCGGCACGCCAGGAGTCGGGGGTGAGGACGAGCAGGGGCCAGATCCAGTACCGGCCGAGGTAGCCGTTCCACAGCAGGGACCAGAGCAGCCAGCCGGTGAGCAGGGCGATGAGCGCGCCGGCGAACAGGCGTCGCGCGGGTACTTCGTCCGGTTCCTCGTCGGGGCGGGCGCGGTGACCGAGTCGCCAGACGCCGGGGTCGGCCTCGGGTCGGGGGGTGCGCAGCCACTCGGTGACGGCCTGGCGCCTGCCGGGCGCATGGCTGGGGACGGCGGGGATGCCCGGGGTGGGCGGGAAGCTCGGTGGCCCACCGGGTCGGGGTACGGAAGGCGGGTGCGGCGGCGGCCCGGAACCCGGCGCAGGACCGCGCTCCGTGCCGCGCGCATCGAATGTGCCTTCGGAATCCATGAACTGCTGCCCCCTGACCAGCCAGGCCCGCTCTGTGCACGGTCAATCTAGTGCCCAGGCGCGGGGAGTTCACCGATTCACCCCGGCGGAGGGCGATCGGGCCGGTTGTCGGCGCGGCTCATGCGGGTACCGGTGGTGAGGCGGCCGGTGATGGGCCCGTGGTGAGGCGGCCGGTGGTGGGCCCCATGGCGGGGGCGGCTTCGCCCGGGTGGGTCGCCCTGGCCGGAAGCCTGCCGACCGGATGGCCCGGGCCGTCCGGCGTACCGCACGGAGACCCGTCCGTCGGCGCCGGGGCGGTGACGTACGGACGCCGCACCGTTCACGTCGGGGACCCGGACGGTGCGGTATGTCCGGTGCGGACAAGGACTCGCCCCCAACACTCCCGAACGGCACATGCCCCCTGCCCCGGCCCACCCCTAGCCTGCGGGGAAGAACTGAAGCGTCCACAGCACCCCCAGGAGCCCCTATGACCGCGATCCCGCAGGAGCGCCGCATCGTCACCGCCATTCCCGGACCCAAGTCGGTGGAGCTCCAGGCTCGCCGTACCGCAGTGGTCGCCGGTGGCGTGGGTTCGGTGCTGCCCGTCTTCACCGCTCGTGCGGGAGGCGGCATCATCGAGGACGTCGACGGCAACCGTCTGATCGACTTCGGTTCCGGCATCGCCGTCACGAGCGTCGGCGCCAGCGCCGAGGCCGTCGTACGCCGTGCATCGGCCCAGCTCGCGGACTTCACCCACACCTGTTTCATGGTCACCCCGTACGAGGGCTACGTGGCCGTGGCCGAGGCGCTGGCCGAGCTCACCCCCGGTGACCACGCCAAGAAGTCCGCGCTGTTCAACTCCGGTGCCGAAGCCGTCGAGAACGCGGTCAAGATCGCCCGCAGCTACACCAAGCGGCAGGCCGTCGTCGTCTTCGACCACGGCTACCACGGCCGCACCAATCTGACGATGGCGCTGACCGCGAAGAACATGCCGTACAAGCAGGGCTTCGGGCCGTTCGCCCCCGAGGTCTACCGGGTGCCGGTCGCGTACGGCTACCGCTGGCCCACCGGTGCCGAGAACGCAGGCGCCGAGGCATCCGCGCAGGCCATCGACCAGATCAGCAAGCAGATCGGCGCGGAGAACGTCGCGGCGATCATCATCGAGCCCGTGCTGGGCGAAGGCGGGTTCATCGAGCCGGCCAAGGGCTTCCTGCCGGCGATCGCCGAGTTCGCCAAGGAGAACGGGATCGTCTTCGTCGCCGATGAGATCCAGTCGGGCTTCTGCCGCACCGGCCAGTGGTTCGCGTGCGAGGACGAGGGCATCGTCCCGGACCTGATCACCACCGCCAAGGGCATCGCGGGCGGTCTGCCGCTGGCCGCCGTGACCGGCCGCGCCGAGATCATGGACGCGGCCCACGCCGGTGGCCTCGGCGGCACCTACGGTGGCAACCCGGTGGCCTGTGCCGGTGCGCTCGGGTCGATCGAGACCATGAAGGAGCTGGACCTCAACGGCAAGGCTCGGCGCATCGAGGAGGTCATGAAGGGCCGTCTCACCGCGATGCAGGAGAAGTTCGACATCATCGGCGAGATCCGCGGCCGTGGCGCGATGATCGCGATCGAGCTGGTCCAGGACCGGGAGACCAAGGAGCCGCACGCGGCGGCTGCCACCGCGCTCTCCAAGGCGTGCCACGCCGAGGGTCTGCTGGTGCTGACCTGCGGTACGTACGGCAATGTACTGCGCTTCCTGCCGCCGCTGGTGATCGGCGAGGACCTGTTGAACGAGGGCCTGGACATCATCGAGCAGGCTTTCACCCGTATCTGAGAGCTCTGTATCTGAGGGCTCTGTTCTCAGGGTTCTGTTCTCAGGGCTCCGAGGGGATCGCACGGGCCTCACGGGGCTCACAGCCCGGACCGGCGCCGACGAGTGCCGACCAGTGCCGGTCCGGCCTGTCGGACGCACGGACGGCTCACCCCGGCGGTGACCGCCGGTAACAATGCTGGGCTGACCAGGCGGAACGGTCGGACCCTGTGAAGAAGATGTGGGGGCCCGATGGCGGCATGGAGATGTGGCTGTCGGTCCCCCCTGTCACTGCCGTACGGTTTCTGCAGATGAGAGAAACACCCCGCCCGCAGGGGACTGCGGGCGAGTCCGATGCGGAGCCTCCCCAGCACCGCACGGGCCGTGCCTTCGCGCACACCACCGGAGCCTCAAGCTCCGGAACTCCTCACCGATCGGATGTCCGCTCGCCCCAAACCCCCCGGGGCGCGCGGCGGTCCGATCAGACCGGCTGCCTCGGAACTACCCCCCCTGTTCCGAGGCGGCCGGCTTTTCTGTTGCTGGCGCTCACCCTGCTGACGTTCGCGGTGGTGACCTGGCAGGTGGCGGTCGACGGCCCCCTGCGCGCCCTGGACGAGCGCATCTCGTCACGGATCGTGGGCCACGGTCCGCCCGCCTTCACCGAACTCCTCGCCGACCTCGGCAATCTCGCGGTGGCGCTGCCCGTGCTGGGTGCCTCACTGGCGTACGCGTACTGGCGCGAGGGCCTGCGGCGGTGGCGGGAGGCGGTTGGCGTCGTCCTCGCCATGGCGGCGGTTCCCGCCCTCGTCGTACCGCTGAAGGCGCTCCTGGACCGCCCCGGACCGCTGACCGACGCCACCGGCTACTACCCCTCAGGACATGCGGCGACCGCCCTGGTCGCGTACGGCGGCGCGGCCCTTCTCCTGTCCCCCCTCCTCCGCCGACCATGGGCGATGCCCGTCGCCCTGGTGCTCACCCTGGCGACGGGCATCGGTCTGGTGCTAAGGGGCTATCACTGGCCGCTGGACGTGATCGGCAGTTGGGCCCTGTGCGGCGCGCTGCTGGTGGTGGTTACCAGGTGTAGGCGTCGAAGTTCCGGCTGAACTGCCACTGGTTGTAGCGGTCCCAGTTGATCGACCAGGTCATCAGCCCGCGCAGGGCCGGCCAGGTGCCATGGGTCTGGTAGGAACCGCAGTTGGTCTTCTTGGTGAGGCAGTCGAGCGTCTTGTTCACATCGGCGGGCGCCGTGTGGCCGTTGCCCGCCTGGGTGGACGCCGGCATGCCGATGGCGATCTGGTCGGCCCGCAGCGGCGGGAAGATCCGCGACTGGTTGCCGGCCACCGGGAAGCCGGTGAGCATCATGTCGGCCATGGCGATGTGGAAGTCGGCGTTGCCCATGGTGTGGTACTGGTTGTCGAGGCCCATGATCGGACCCGAGTTGTAGTGCTGGACGTGCAGCAGGGTGAGGTCGTCGCGCAGCGCATGGATCACCGGAAGGTACGAGCCCGCCCGCGGGTCCTGGCCGCCCCAGGGGCCCGAGCCGTAGAACTGGTAGCCCAGCTGGACGAAGAAGGTCTCCGGAGCCATCGTCAGGATGAACTTGGCACCGTACTTCGCCTTGAGCGTCTTGACCGCCTGGATCAGATTGGTCACCACGGGAGTGGTCGGGGAGCGGAAGTCCGTGTCGCCGGTGTTCAGCGACAGCGAGTGCCCTTCGAAGTCGATGTCGAGCCCGTCGAGGCCGTACTCGTCGATGATCTTCGATACGGAGGTGACGAACGCGTCCCGCGCCCCGGTGGAGGAGAGTTGGACCTGACCGTTCTGGCCGCCGATGGAGATCAGCACCTTCTTGCCCGCCGCCTGCTTGGCCTGGATCGCGGCCTTGAACTCGGCGACCGACTCCACGTTCGGGCACTCGGTCACCGGGCAGAGGCTGAACCGGATGTCACCCGAGGTCACCGAGGTCGGTTCGCCGAAGGCCAGGTTGATGACGTCCCAGGAGTCGGGCACGTCCGCCATCCGCGTGTAGCCGGAGCCGTTGGCGAAGCTGGAGTGCAGATAGCCCACCAGCGCGTGGGGGGGTAGTGCGGTGCCGGGATTACCGCCGCTGGTGGTCTCGGCGGTCACCGCCGCCGACTTGGCCGACTCGCCGGCGCTGTTGGTGGCCGAGACCTGGAAACTGTACGAGGTGGAGGCCGTCAGGCCGGTCACCACGGTGGAGGTGCCGGTCACCGGGATGACGCGGGTGCCCTGGTAGACCTTGTAGCCGGTGGCCCCGGGCACGGCGCTCCAGTTCAGCGGGACCGAGGTGGAGCCGGGTGAGCCCGCGGTGAGCCCCGTCGGGGTCGCCGGGATCTCGATCGGCGCGCCACCGGGCCCGAAGAGCGAGAGGTCATCGGCGTAGTAGGCGGCCGTGCCGTACCAGCCGTGGGTGTAGAGGGTGACCGAGGTGGTCGAGGCGCCGGTGCGGAAGGTCGTGGACAGCTTCTGCCAACTGCTGGCCGAGGGGGTCCAGTTGTAGGCGTCCGTGGTGCCGGTGCCCGATACGCCCAGATAGACGTAGCCGCCCTGCACCCACCCGCTCACGGTGTAGGCGGAGTTCGGTTTGACGGTGACCGTCTGGGTGCACTTCGCGTTGTCGCCGCCCGAGGGGGTGGCCTTCAGGGCTGAGGTGCCACCGTGGACCGGGGTGGTCACGGCTGCGCCGCTGCCCGCGGAACAACTCCACCCGGTGAGCCCTGCCTCGAAGCCGCCGTTGACGGCGAGTTCCTGATCGGCCGCTTGCGCGGTGGTCGCGGTGGCGACGAGTCCACCGAGAGCGAGCACGGCCGCGGTCAGAGCGGCCGTGAGTCTGGTGCGCTTCACAACTACCTCCGGTACATGGGGGGTTGGGAGGTCAAGTCGCCGTCAATTTGGTCCAGACCAATAAGGTTGTCAAGGGTTCTCACAGACACCGGGCCCCTCACTCCCCCTTGTGACGGGCCAGCACGGCCGCCGCCTCGTGCATGGCCAACTCCAACAGCAGGGGGTCGTTGAGGTGCCCCGAACCGTCCGGAGCGATCAGCCACCGCGTGCCCCCACTGCTCGCCCGACCGGGGTAGGGCACCACGATCCAGGTGCCCTGACCTGCACTGCGAATGCCCGTACCCAGCCAGCGGCCGGCCGTGCCCGCGGGGACGAAGAAGCCCATCCGGGCGTCGCCGAAGTCAGCGAGGACCGGTCCGGGCCGACTGACCAATCGCTGGAGGACATCCAAGGTGGGATAGCCGAGTTCGGCCGGCAGGATCAACACGTCCCACCGGTGTCCCGCCGGCAACAGCGCGATCCCGAGCGGGTTGCGCTCCCACTCCCATCGGCAGGCATCCGGATTCGGCGCCACCGACGCCAGCCACTCCACCGCTGTCTTGACCCCCGAGGCAGTCATCGCCCGGCCTCCAACTTTCGTTCCGTGTGTGGTGAACATCGACCTGCACACGGGGAGAGCGGGGTGGGCGCCGGGGATGACGCGACTTTGGCTACTCATTAGTAGTGAACTGCGTCACGCCATGATCACGGTTGTGCGCCCCCTGGCGCCCCGGGCTCGCACCGGGGGCAGCACGGGCGGGGGCGGGACGAGCCCTGGGGGACGCACGGCGCACAAGACCGCGGCCCCGGTTCCTGGACAGCGCGATCCAGGAATCAGGGCCGCGGCCCGATCAATGAGCTGAGCCGGCCCTCACCGACACCCAGCCGACACCCAGCGGTACTCAGCCGGTACTCAGCTGTCGAAGCCGAGACCCAGGCGGTCCATCGTCTTCAGCCAGACGTTCCGACGGCCGCCGTTGGCGTCCGCCTGCGCGAGCGACCACTTGGTGATCCCGATGCCCGCCCAGGCCACCGGCTCGGGCGGGAAGGGCAGTGGCTTGCTGCGGACCATCTCCAACTCGGTGCGCTCGGTGCGCTCCCCCGCGAGCAGGTCGAGCATCACATCGGCGCCGAACCTGGTCGCGCCCACGCCCAGACCCGTGTAGCCCGCCGCATAGGCGACCCGGCCGCCGTGCGCCGTGCCGAAGAACGCCGAGAAACGCGAACAGGTGTCGATGGCCCCACCCCAGGCATGGCTGAAGCGCAACCCCTCCAGCTGGGGGAAGTAGCGGAAGAAGTGCTCGGCGAGCTTGAGATAGGTCTCCGGACGGTGGTCCAGCTCCGCGCTGACCTTGCCGCCGAACGGGTAGATCGCGTCATAGCCGCCCCACAGGATGCGGTGGTCGGCCGTGATCCGGAAGTAGTGGAACTGGTTGGCGACATCGCCGAGCCCCTGCCGGCCGCCCCAGCCGATCTCCGCGAGCTGCGCAGGACTGAGCGGCTCGGTCATCAGCGCGTAGTCGTAGACCGGAACGGTGTACGGCCGCACCCGCTTGACCAGGGAGGGGAACACATTGGTGCCCAGCGCGACCCGGCTCGCGAAGACCCGTCCGTAGGGGGTGCGCACGGCCATGCCCGCCCCGGCCGTGGCGAGGTCGAGGCCGGGGGTGTTCTCGTAGATCCGCACGCCGAGTTCCCGACAGGCGCGCTTGAGGCCCCAGGCGAGCTGGGCAGGGTGCAGCATGGCCGTCCCCCGTTTGTCCCACAGCCCACCGAGGAAGATCGGCGAGTTCACCTCGGCCCGCACGGCGTCCTGGTCGAGGAGGGTGAGCCCCTCGATGCCGAGCCGCTGGGTCTCCTCGTACATCTCGGCCAATTCGGCCACCTGGTAGGGCTCGGTGGCGACGTCGAGACTGCCGGTGCGCTCGAAGTCGCAGTCGATCGAGTAGCGGGCGACCGTCTCCTCGATGCCGTCGAGGTTTCGGGCGCCGAGTTCCTCCAGTCGATCGATCTCCCCGGGCCAGCGCGCCAGCCCGTTGCTCAGGCCGTGGGTGAGCGATGCGGCACAGAAGCCGCCGTTGCGGCCCGAGGCGGCCCAGCCCACCTCGCGGCCTTCGATGAGGACGACGTCGGTGGCCGGGTCGCGCTCCTTGGCGAGCAGTGCGGTCCACAGTCCGCTGTATCCGCCGCCGACGACCAGGAGGTCGCAGCGGTCGTCGCCGGTGAGCGCGGGCAGCGCCGTCGGCTTGTCCGGGTCGTCCAGCCAGTAGGGCACGGGCTGGGCGTCGGACAGGGATGAGGCAAAGGTCATGGCAGCTGGGGCCATGGTTTCCACTCCTTCGAGGACCCGCGGGTGCGGGCCTTACTTGGATCGTGCGCTGTGCTTCCGCCTGCTGCTGATCAGCTGGGCGGCGACCACGATCAGTACGGCGATGATGAACATGGCCGTACCGATGACATTGATCTGAACGGGTGTGCCGCGCTGTGCCGAGCCCCATACGAACATGGGGAAGGTGACGGTGCTACCCGAGTTGAAATTGGTGATGATGAAATCGTCGAAGGACAGCGCGAACGCGAGCATCGCGCCCGCGGCGATTCCCGGTGCGGCAATGGGGAGGGTGACCCGCAAAAAGGTCTGCACCGGTCCCGCATAGAGATCCCGCGCGGCCTCTTCGAGCCGCGGGTCCATGGAAAGCACCCGCGCTTTGACGGCGACCACCACAAAGCTGAGACAGAACATGGTGTGCGCTATGAGGATGGTCCAGAAACCCAGCTGGGCGCCGAGGTTCAGGAACAGCGTGAGCAGTGAGGCGGCCATCACGACTTCGGGCATCGCCATCGGCAGAAAGATGAGCGAATTGATCGTGCCGCGGGCCTTGAAGCGGTACCGGACCAGGGCGAAGGCGATCATCGCACCGAGTACGGTCGCCCCGATCGTGGCAAAGAAGGCGATCTGGAGCGAGAGGACCAGCGAGCCGCACATATCGGCGACACCGCAGGGGTCCTGCCATGCCTCCGTGGAGAATTCGCGCCAGGAGTAATTGAACTTTCCGGCCGGATTGTTGAACGAGAACACCATGACGACGATGTTCGGCAGGATCAGATACGCGAGCGTCAGCAGACCCGCGATCACGACGATATTGCGCCGTAGCCAACGCATCAGACCAGGTCCTCCGTTCCAGCCCGGCGAATGTAGATCGTGACCACGATCAGGACGACCGCCATGAGGATGAATGAGAGCGCCGCCGCGGTCGGATAGTCGAGCACGCGTAGGAACTGCGACTGGATGACGTTTCCGACCATCTTGGTGTCGGTGGAGCCGAGCAGTTCGGCATTGATGTAGTCACCGCTGGCCGGGATGAAGGTCAGCATGGTCCCGGAGACCACACCCGGCATGGACAGCGGGAAGGTCACCTTGCGGAAGGCGGTCGACGGCTTCGCGTAGAGGTCCCCGGCGGCCTCGTGGAGCCTGGTGTCGATCCGTTCCAGGGAGGTGTAGAGCGGAAGGATCATGAACGGGAGGAAGTTGTACGTCAGACCGGTGACGACGGCGAGCGGAGTGGCGAGCACCCGGCTGCCGTCGGTCATCCCCAGCCAGTTGGTGACGTCCAGGAAGCCGATGGTGTTGAGCGTCTCCACCACCGGGCCGCTGTCGGCGAGGATCGTCTTCCAGGCCAGGGTGCGGATCAGGAAGCTGGTGAAGAACGGCGCGATGACCAGGACCAGCAGCAGATTGCGCCAGCGTCCGGCCTTGAACGCGATCAGATACGCCAGCGGATAGCCGAGCAGCAGACACAGGATCGTGGCGGTGCCCGCGTAGAGCACCGAGCGCACGAAGTGCGGCCAGTACTCGGTGAGGGCGTCCCAGTAGGTCGGGAAGTGCCAGGTGACCTTGAACCCCTCTTCCAGGGACCCCGTCTGGACCGAGGTCGACGCCTGGTAGACCAGGGGCAGCGCGAAGAAGACGAGCAGCCAGAGGATGCCGGGGAGCAGCAGCCAGTACGGCACCAGCTTGCGGCGCAGCGACGGCTTGTGGACCACTCCCGCTTCGGCCGCGGCGGCGGTGGCGGTTGCGGTCATGAGGTCTCCCCCACCGTCTCCACGCCCGCGTCGATGTCCTGGGCCGCGTCGAGCCCGAAGGTGTGGTCCGGGTTCCAGTGCAGGACCACCTGGGCGCCGGGCACCAGCCGGGGGTCCCGCTCGATGTTCTGGATGTACACCTCCAGCTCCGGGCAGACGGGGCTGTCGACGACGAACTGGGTGGAGACGCCGATGAAGCTGGAGTCGGCGATGGTGCCGGTGAGCCGGTTGCGGCCGGCGCCGATCCCGTCCGCTTCATCGGCGTGGGTCAGGGAGATCTTCTCGGGCCGAATGCCGACCAGGATCTTGCCACCGGTGCTGGGCGTGGTGGCGCAGCGGTCGACGGGGAGCTTCAGGGTGGCGTCCGCGGCGCTGACGGCCACCTCGCCGCCGCCCGACGAGACCACCGTGGCCTCGATCAGGTTGGAGGTGCCGAGGAAGTTGGCGACGAAGGTGGTGTGCGGGTTCTCGTAGAGCTCCGCGGGCGCGCCGAGCTGCTCCACCCGTCCGCCGTTCATCACCGCGACGGTGTCGGCCATGGTCATGGCCTCCTCCTGGTCGTGGGTGACATGGACGAAGGTGATGCCGACCTCGGTCTGGATGCGCTTGAGTTCCAGCTGCATCTGGCGTCGCAGCTTGAGGTCGAGCGCGCCGAGCGGCTCGTCGAGCAGCAGGACCTGCGGGTGGTTGATCAGGGCCCGGGCCACGGCGACGCGCTGCTGCTGGCCGCCGGAGAGCTGGTGCGGTTTGCGCTGGGCGAAGTCACCGAGCTGTACGAGGTCCAGCATCTCGCCGACCTGCTTCTTCACGGACTTGATGCCGCGCCGGCGCAGCCCGAAGGCGACGTTCTCCGCGATCGACAGGTGGGGGAAGAGCGCATAGCTCTGGAACACCGTGTTCACGGGGCGTTTGTAGGGGGGCAGCCCGGTGACGTCGCGGTCGCCGAGGAACACGCTTCCGGTGCTGGGGTCCTCCAGGCCGGCGATCATCCGCAGGGTGGTGGTCTTTCCACAGCCGGAGGCGCCGAGCAGTGCGAAGAACGAGCCCTGGGGAACGGTCAGATCGAGGGGATGGACGGCTTGGAAGGAGCCGTAGTTCTTGCTGATCCCGGAGAGGCGGACATCTCCGCCCGCAGTTGTGTCAGTCATGGGTCGCGTTCCCAGGGGTTGCGGTCAGACGAGGACGGGGGCGCTGGGTGGTTCGGCGCATGGGCGGGGCGGGCTCAGGCACCGATGAGCTTGGCGAACTTCTCTTCGTACGCCTTCTCCTCCGCTGCGCTCAGCGAGCGGAAGGCGTGGGACTTGGCGGCCATCGCCCGGTCCGGAATGATCAGAGTGTTGCTGGCCAGAGCGGGATCGATCTTCGCCAGCTCCGGGGCCACACCCTCGACGGGGCACACATAGTTGATGTACGCGGCGAGCTGGGCGGCCACCGGTGGCTCGTAGTAGTAGTCGATGAGCCGGGTGGCGTTCTTCTGGTGCCGGGCACCGGCCGGGACCAGCAGGTTGTCGCTGGAGGTGATGTATCCGGCGGCCGGGATCGCATATTTGATGTCTGGATTGCCCGCTTGGAGCTGGATGACGTCCCCGGCCCAGGCGAGACAGGCGGCCAGGTCGCCCTTGTCCAGGTCGGAGGTGTAGTCGTTGCCCGTGAAGCGCCGGATCTGCTTCTTGTCGACGCCCTTCTGTAGCCGGCCGATCGCGGCGTCGAAGTCGGCGTCGGTGAACTTCCCGGGGTCCTTGCCGAGGTCGAGGAGGGCCATTCCGACGGTGTCGCGCATCTCGGTGAGGAAGCCGACGCGACCCTTCAGGGTGGGGTCGTCGAGGAGTTGGGCGACCGAGTCGACCTTCTTGCCACCGGTGGCCTTCGCGTTGTAGGCGATGACGGTGGAGATACCGGTCCAGGGGTACGAGTAGGCCCGGCCCGGGTCCCAGTCAGGGCTGCGGAACTGTGCGGAGAGGTTGGCGTACGCGTTCGGCAGCAGCGAGGCGTCCAGCTTCTGCGCCCAGCCGAGGCGGATCATCCGACCCGCGAGCCAGTCGGTGACGCTGATCAGATCGCGGCCCGTGGGCTGGCCGGCGGCGAGTTGCGGCTGGATCTTGCCGAAGAACTCGACGTTGTCGTTGATGTCCTCGGTGTACTTGACCTTGATACCGGTCCGCTTGGTGAACTCGACCAGCGTGGGACGGCTCTTCTCGTCCTCACTGACGTCCATGTACTCGGTCCAGTTGGAGAAGCTGAGTGTCTTCTCCTTGTCCGAGTGGTCATCGGACGACTGCGCCCCGCCCTCCCGTTTGGCGGGTGGGATGCCACAGCCGCTCAGGGCGGCCATCGCACCCACGCCGAGCGCTCCGACACCGCCCGCGCGCAGCACCGAACGGCGGGTGAGGGCACCCCTGCCGCTGGTGAGGGTGCGCCGCATCGCAGCGAGTTGGGCCCCGGAGAGGTCCTGGGGACCTTCGGACTCGTTTCGGTCCATAAAGCTGTGCCCTTTCGGGATGGGGGCCGCCCCCGCGCACGGGGGCGGCGATCGGCTATCTGTCCCCGAAGATCGTGCGGTGCCAGTCCTTCGCGGCCACCGCGGTGTTGTCGTACATGACGTGCTTGACCTGCGTGTATTCCTCGAAGGAGTACGTGGACATGTCCTTGCCGTATCCCGATGCCTTGTATCCGCCGTGCGGCATCTCGCTGATGATCGGGATGTGGTCGTTCACCCAGACGCAGCCCGCCTTGATCTCACGGGTGGCGCGTCCGGCCCGGTAGACGTCGCGCGTCCAGGCGGAGGCGGCGAGTCCGTACGGGGTGTCATTGGCGAGTGCGATGCCCTCGTCGTCGGAGTCGAAGGGCAGGATGACCAGGACCGGGCCGAAGATCTCGGACTGGACGACCTCGCTGTCCTGGGCGGCGCCCGCGATCAGGGTCGGAAGGTAGAACGCGCCCTCGGGGCGGTCCTTGGGGATGGCGCCGCCGGTGACAACCCTGGCGTAGGCACGGGCCCGCTCCACGAAGCCGGCGACGCGGTCGCGGTGGGCGTGCGAGACCAGGGGGCCGAGGTCGGTGGCCGGGTCGAAGGGGTCGCCCACCCGCACGCTCGCCATCACATCGGCGATGCCGGCGGTGAGCTGGTCATAGAGGGGGCGCTGCACATAGACGCGCGTAGCAGCGGTGCAGTCCTGACCGGAGTTGATCAGCGATCCGGCGACAGCGCCCTGGATCGCGGCCTCGGGGTCGGCATCGTCGAAGACGACGAAGGGGGCCTTGCCGCCGAGTTCGAGGTGGAGTCGCTTGACGGTGGACGTGGCGATCTCGGCGACGCGCTTGCCCACGGCGGTGGAGCCGGTGAAGGAGGTCATGGCCACGTCGGGGTGGCCCACCAGATGCTCTCCGGCGCCGAGGCCGGCGCCGGAGACGATGTTGATGACACCGTCGGGGATACCGGCCTCGGTCGCGGCCTGGGCGAACATCAGCGAGGTCAGCGGGGTGATCTCAGCCGGCTTGAGGACGATGGTGTTGCCCGCGGCGATGGCCGGGAGGATCTTCCAGGCGGCCATCTGGAGCGGATAGTTCCAGGGGGCGATGGAGCCGATGACACCGATCGCCTCACGGCGTACGTACGAGGTGTGGTCACCGCTGTACTCACCGGCCGACTGGCCCTGGAGGTGGCGGGCCGCTCCGGCGAAGAAGGCCGTGTTGTCCACCGTGCCGGGAACGTCGAACTCGGTGCTGAGCTTGATGGGCTTGCCGCACTGGAGCGACTCGGCCCGGGCGAAGTCGTCGGCCTGTGCTGCCAGCACCGAGGCGAAGCTGTGCAGGGCGTCGGAGCGCTCGCCTGGGGTGGCGCCCGCCCACTGGGGGAACGCCTCGCGGGCGGCGGCGACGGCGGCGTCCACATCGGCGGTTCCCGCCAGCTCGTAGCCGAGGACGGTCTCACCGGTGGCCGGGTCGACGATGTCCTGCGTACGCCCTGAGGTGCCGGGCCGTAGCTCTCCGGCGATGTACTGCGCGCCGCCGGCGAAACGGTCCTGCATCTGGTCGCGGTTGCCCATGACGTCTCCGTAGTCCCAGTTCGATGCACATCGCCCTGGATGTTGACTGATTGGTGCCCGGACCATGCCGGGCGGTGCCTTGGTCGTGCCGGAAGGATGGTGGGAGGCCGCAAGGCCATGGACGTCGAGATTCCGGCGCTCGACGTCGTTGTCCCAGCGTGAATGGAGTGCCGATCCTGACAGAGCACCCTTAAGCCAACAAGTGATTCCGTTGTTGCCTTTTGGTTACGCGACGGAATCGGTCGACCATCTGTCGCGTCTACGGGCAATTCCCCGTACGGAGTGTCAGTGGTGGATGCAAGACTCGCGTGCATGGCGATGGATGAGCTGATGCAGCAGGTCAGCAGTGGTGAGCGCATCAAGTATCTGCACTTTTGGGGGCACCGAGCGCGTCCGGACGGAAAGATCGGCGCGGGCTGTCTCAGCCAGTGGTGGCCCGCACCGTTCACGGTGGACAACGTGCACTACGCGACGGCCGAGCACTGGATGATGGCGGAGAAGGCCAGGCTGTTCGATGACCCCGAGGCCGAGCGACAGGCCCTCGAAGCCAACAGTCCGGCGGAGGCCAAGAAGGCCGGTCGGCTGGTGCGCGGCTTCGACGAGAGTGTGTGGAAGCGCGAGCGCTTCGACATCGTGCGCCGTGGCAGCGTCCACAAGTTCGGCCGGCTCCCGGAGCTCGGGGCCTTTCTGCTCGGCACCGGAGACCGAGTGCTGGTGGAGGCGAGCCCACAGGACCGGATCTGGGGGATCGGACTGACGGCCGATGACGAGCGGGCGGCGGACCCGACCCGCTGGCGAGGGCTGAACCTCTTGGGATTCGCGCTGATGGAGGCCCGGGAGGAGCTGCGGGGCTCGCAGGGGGCGATAGACCCGCCCGCATAGGCACCACATATGAGCGGGGGCGGGCTCCGGGCCCTGCGCACCACCTGGCACAGGTCCAAGGGGCCGCTGCGGGTGCCGGCCCTGGTATTCGTGTCGCCCCCGGGCATGAGCGCCCGGACCAGGCACCTTCGCCGGGTCTCGCCGACCTGCGCTGAAGTTCACGGGGGACGGGAAGCGCCGGGATGCTGAAGCACCCCGGCGCGGTCCGTACGAGCGTCCTCGTTCGAAGACATTCCCCAAGGACATTCCACGAGGGCCGTCCCGCCGAGTACTGGCGGGACAGCCCTTTAGATCTGCTCGCTGGCGATCCCCCAGACGATCAACGCGATGTAGAGCCCGCCGAGCACAACGCCGATCGCTCCCAGGATGATCCCGGACAGCGCCATGCCGCCGTTGTTCGCCTCACCCTGCCGCACACGCTTGCGGCCGATGGTGCCGAAGACGATGGCCATGATGCCCAGGACGATCGAGACCACGCCGTAGAGACAGAAGAGCAACGTGGCCACGATGCCGAGCACCATCGCGGTGGTGCCCAGCCCGTTCTGCTGCGGGAGCAGCGGCTGGTGGCCCGGCTGGCCGTAGGCCGGGTAGCCCGGGAAGGGCGCATAGCCCGCAGGCCCCTGCTGCGGTGCACTGGTAGCCGCCGGATATCCGTACGGGCCCGCCGGGGCTGCGGCCGGGCCACCGGGTGCCACCGGAGGCGGCGGCACCGAACCGGTGGACGGCGGGGGCACGGCACCGGGCATGGCGGCGATGGTGGGCTGGTCGTGCACGTGCGGCGAAGGATAGGGAGGCGTGGGCTGCCCCGATCCCCCGTACGGCGCGGCCGGAGCCGGCGGTGCCCACGGGTCGTGCGGTTCCTGTCCGCCCATCGGTTGGGACGGGTGATCAGTCATGGTTCTCCCCCCGATTGTCCTGCGGTCATGCTAAAGCCTCGACCCCCCGGACGAACCGGCCGCCTACGATGATCCGTGCCCACTACGCCCGATCGCCCCGGAGGACCTCGATGACCGATCTGCACACCTTCATCGCGGGGCTGCCCAAGGCGGAACTGCATGTGCACCACGTCGGATCGGCGTCCCCCCGGATCGTCGCCGAACTCGCCGCCCAGCACCCGGACTCCAAGGTGCCGACCGACCCCGAGGCGTTGGCGGACTACTTCACCTTCACGGACTTCGCGCACTTCATCGACGTCTATCTGTCGGTGGTCGATCTGATCCGCACGCCCGAGGACGTCCGGCTGCTCACCTTCGAGGTGGCCCGTGACATGGCGCGCCAGAACATCCGCTACGCGGAGCTGACGATCACCCCCTTCAGTTCGACCCGTCGCGGCATCGACGAGCGGGCCTTCATGGCGGCGATCGAGGACGCCCGCAAGGCGGCGGAGCGGGAGTTGGGCGTGGTGCTGCGGTGGTGCTTCGACATTCCCGGAGAAGCCGGGTTGGAGGCGGCCGACGAGACCACCCGGCTCGCGGTGGACCTGCGCCCCGAGGGGTTGGTCTCCTTCGGGCTGGGCGGCCCGGAGATCGGTGTGTCCCGGGCCCAGTTCACCTCGCACTTCGACCGGGCGATCGCGGCCGGTCTGCGATCGGTGCCGCACGCCGGTGAGACCACGGGACCGCAGACGATCTGGGACTCGATCCGTCATCTGGGGGCCGAGCGCATCGGGCACGGCACCAGCGCCGTCCAGGACCCGGCGCTGCTCGCCCATCTCGCCGAGCACCGCATTCCGCTGGAGGTGTGCCCCACCTCGAACATCGCCACGCGAGCGGTCCTCGACCTCGAACAGCACCCGATCAGGCAGATGGTCGAGGCCGGAGTGCTGGTCACCGTCAACAGCGACGACCCGCCGATGTTCGGTACCGACCTCAACACCGAGTACGCGGTCGCGGCGCGACTCCTGGACCTCGATGAGCACGGAGTGGCGGAACTCGCGAAGAACGCCGTGGAGGCTTCGTTCCTCGACCCCGCAGGCAAGTCCAGGATCAGCAGCGAGATCGACGCCTACACCACGGCCTGGCTGGCGCCCTGAGCAAGCCGACGCTGCCGGGTGGGGCGGTTGCGCGGCATCCGGTCCACCCGGCGGCGTGCGCCGTGGAGTGCGGTGACAATGGGGCCATGCCTACCGTCACCGCCGTGGGACACCGCGGCGATCCCTACCTCGCCCGTGAGAACACCCTCCCCTCGCTCCGCTCGGCCGTGGCCAGGGGAGCCGATGCGGTGGAGATCGATGTGCGGGTGACCCGGGACAACGTGCCCGTCCTGCTGCACGACGCCACGCTGAAGCGGCTGTGGAACCACGACCGACGACTCAAGGACCTCACGTACGCCGAGGTGGCCCGGTTGACCGGACAGGGCGTGCCCACCTTGGACGAGGCCCTGCGCACCCTGTCGGACCACCGCGTGATGATCGATCTGCCGGGTGCCACACCGGAGTCGGTGCGCACGGTCGTGGGCGCGGTCGGCGAAGGGGGAGCCGGGGACCGGGTGTACTACTGCGCGGGACCGGCCACCATGCTCGCGGTGCGCACGGCCGATCCGTCCGCGGAGATCGCTCTGACCTGGACCTCGCTGGCACCGCCGCGCCCGGTCCTCCTGGCCGCCGTACGCCCCCGCACGCTCAACTACCGCTTTGGCCTGGTCAGCCGGGGGCTCGTGGATCGTGTCCACCATGAGGGCCTGTTGGTCTCCGCCTGGACCGCCGACACCCGTCGCACCATGCGTCGACTGCTGGCAGCGGGCATCGACTCCATCACCAGCAACCGCATCGGCACCCTGCGTTCGGTGCTGTCCTCGGCGGCAGCCCCGGAAGGCGCCACGAACTACTCACCGGCCACGACGACTTGATCATTTCGGGCATGATGGACCACCCGCCCCTCCGGCCGAGGAGTCGCCGATGAATGACAGAATCCGTACCGATGTGGCCCACAACGCCCGAGTCTGGAACCACTGGCTCGGTGGGAAGGACAACTACCCCGTCGATCGCGCCGTGGGCGACCACATCACCGCCCTCTATCCGAGCATCGGGGAAGTGGCCCGCGCGGACCGGTCGTTCCTACGGCGCGCGGTGACCCATCTGACCGCCGACCTCGGCGTACGGCAGTTCCTCGACATCGGGACGGGGCTGCCCACCGCGGAGAACACCCACGAGGTGGCCCAGCGCATCGCCCCCGACTCCCGGATCGTGTACGTCGACAACGATCCGATCGTGCTGGCCCACGCCCGGGCGCTGCTCACCAGTTCCCCGGAGGGCGCGACCTCGTACGTCGACGCGGACGCCCACGATCCGCAGGCGATCCTCCGTACCGTCCGTGCCGTCGATGGAACACTGGATCTGACGCGTCCGGTGGCCGTGATAATGCTCGGCATCCTGAACTTCGTGCTCGACACCGACCAGGCCCGTTCGATCGCCCGTTCGCTGATGTCCGCGATGCCCTCCGGCAGCCATCTGGTGGTGACCCATCCGACGCTGGAACTCGGCGGTGAGGGCAACGCCGACGCGATGGCGTTCTGGAACGAGAACGCCACCCCGCCCATCACCGCCCGTACGGGCGCCGAGATCACCTCGTTCTTCGACGGCCTGGAGATCCTGGAGCCGGGCGTGGTGTGCTGTGCGCACTGGCGGGTGGAGGACGGCGTGGAGTTGCCTCCACGGGTGGCGCAGTACGGCGCGGTGGGCCGCAAGCCCTAGGCGTACGGGAGATCATGGAGGTCTCCTGGGCACGGCGAGGACCCGACTCGTCGACCGATGCGGCCCAGGCGGAAGGCCGAGTCAGGAACCGGGAGCCAGGAATCGGGAATCGGGAATCGGGAATCGTGGCGAAACTGAACCGCGGACGCCCGGTGGCCCTTCGGCCATCCTGGGCACGACCCACGACCCACGACCCCTCCCAGCCGGTCAGGCCAGGTCAGCCGCTCGGTCCGGCTACAGACCCGCGATCGTGTTCCAGCGCTGTGCGAGCCGGACCCGTTCCGCGGAGGTGATGTCCCGGGCGATGGCGAGTCGGCGGCGCATCTCGTCGTCGGGGAAGATCAGTGGGTCTTCGGCGAGGGCCGCGGTCTCCTCGTCCTTGGCTGAGGCCAGGACGTCACGGGCCGCGGGCACCGGGCAGACGTAGTTGACCCAGCTCGCGAGTTCGGCGGCGACCTCCGGCTGGTAGTAGTGGTCGATCAGCGCCTCGGCATTGCGCTTGTGATGGGCGAGGTTGGGGATCATCAGGCTCTCGGCCCAGAGTTCGCCGCCCTCCTCGGGCACGACGAAGGCGATGTCGGGGTTGTCCGCCTGGAGTTGGATGACGTCCCCCGAGTACGCCTGGCACGCCAGCACGTCCCCGCTGTCGAGGTCCTTGATGTAGTCGTTGCCGGTGAAGCGTCGGATGTGGCGGCGCTTCACCATGCGTTCCACCCGGTCGCACATGTCGTGGAAGTCGTCCTCGGTCCAGCGGGTGATGTCCACGCCCTCGCCCTGCATCAGGAGGGCGAAGGACTCGTCGAGCCCGGAGAGCAGGGTGACCCGCCCCCGCAGGTCGTCCGCCCACAGATCCGCGGTGCTCCGCAGTTCCCGGCCGAGCTTCTTGCGGTTGTAGGCGATGCCCGTGATCCCGGACTGCCAGGGGACGCTGTGCAGCCGGCCCTTGTCGAAGGCGGGCGAGCGCAGTTGGGGGTCCAGATACCGGGTGACGTTCGGCTGCCGGGCCCGGTCCATCTCCTGCACCCAGCCGAGCCGGACGAATCGGGCGGCCATCCAGTCGCTGATCACGATGAGGTCCCGGCCGGTCTCCTGGTGGTTCATCAGGGCCGGACTGACCTTGCCGAAGAACTCGTCGTTGTCGTTGATCTCCTCGGTGTAACGGACATTGATCCCGGTGCGCTCGGTGAAGGCGGCCAGCGTGGGCCGACGGGACTCGTTCTTCTCGTCGGTGTCGATGTACAGCGGCCAGTTCGCGAAGTGGACACTGCGCTCCTGCGCCGACCGGTCCCGGCCTGCGCGATCGCCGGGCTGCACATAGGCGGCCGGCACCCCGCAGCCGGTGAGGGCAGCACCGCCGGCGAGGGCGGCGCCCGCGCCGAGCGCGCGCAGCAGGGACCGCCGTGACATGGGATTCATCCGTAGCGCTGACACCTGCGCAGGATGTCCGGTCTGACCGGCTGTGGGCAATGGACGGTCCGTCGACCCCTGACGGCGGGGCGGGACACCTTGTCGATCATTCGACGGGGTGCAGCGGGGGTAGGGGATCGCCCTGCGCCCTCCCCGCGCCCTCCCCGCGTCCGCCCTGCTGTCAGGCCGGCTGTCAGGCCGGCTGTCAGGCCGCTTCTGCTCCGGACATGCCCGTGCCCCGCACCGGAGGGACCGGACGGGGCACGAAGCTGGGGTCAGCCGTCGAGGGACGTCATCACGTGCTTGATCCGCGTGTAGTCCTCGAAGCCGTAGGCGGACAGGTCCTTGCCGTAGCCCGACTTCTTGTAGCCGCCGTGCGGCATCTCGGCCACGAGCGGGATGTGGGTGTTGATCCAGACGCAACCGAAGTCGAGCGCCTTCGACATCCGCATGGCACGCGCGTGGTCCTTGGTCCACACGGAGGACGCCAACGCGTACTCGACGTCGTTGGCCCACCCGAGCGCCTGCGCCTCGTCGGTGAAGGACTGGACGGTGATGACCGGACCGAAGACCTCGTTCTGGATGATCTCGTCGTCCTGCTTGAGGCCGGAGACCACGGTGGGGGCGTAGAAGTACCCCTTGTCCCCTACGCGCTTGCCGCCCGCCTCCACCTTGGCGTGCGCGGGCAGCCGGTCGATGAACCCGGAGACCTGGGCGAGCTGGTTGGCGTTGTTCAGGGGGCCGTAGAGCACGTCCTCGTCGGGCGCACCCGTCTTGGTCTCGGACGCGGTCTTGGCGAGGGCGGCCACGAACTCGTCGTGGATGGACTCGTGGACGAGGACGCGGGTCGCAGCCGTACAGTCCTGGCCGGCGTTGAAGTATCCGGCGACCGCGATGTCCTCGACGGCCTTGGCGATGTCGGTGTCCTCGAAGACCACGACGGGGGCCTTGCCGCCCAGCTCCAGGTGAACGCGCTTGACGTCCTTGGCCGCGGACTCGGCCACCTGCATGCCCGCACGTACCGAACCGGTGATGGAGGCCATCGCCGGGGTGGGGTGCTCGACCATCGCGCGGCCGGTGTCACGGTCGCCGCAGATGACGTTGAAGACGCCCTTGGGGACGATGGCACCGATAATCTCGGCCAGCAGCACGGTGGACGCGGGAGTGGTGTCCGACGGCTTGAGGACGACGGTGTTGCCCGCGGCGAGCGCCGGGGCGAACTTCCAGACGGCCATCATCATCGGGTAGTTCCAGGGGGCGACCTGCGCGCAGACGCCGACCGGCTCCCGGCGGACGATGGAGGTGAAGCCCTCCATGTACTCACCGGCGGAGCGGCCTTCGAGCATCCGCGCGGCACCGGCGAAGAAGCGGATCTGGTCCACCATGGGCGGGATCTCTTCGGTGCGGACGAGTTCCAGCGGCTTGCCGGTGTTCTCGGACTCGATGGCGATCAGGTCCTCGGCCCGCTCCTCCACCGCATCCGCGATCTTGAGCAGTACGCGCTGCCGCTCGGCCGGGGTCGCATCGCGCCAGGCGGGGAAGGCTGCCTCCGCGGCGTCCATGGCGGCATCGACGTCGGCCTGCCCGGAGAGCGGGGAGGCGGCGTAGACATCGCCGGTGGCGGGGTTGATGACATCAATCGTCCGGCCGTCGGCGGCGTCCCGGAACTCCCCGTTGATGTAGTTGCGCAGACGTCGCAGCTCGGTGGTCACTGTTGCCACCCCTCCTGTCAGATCTCCGATGGGTGAGTCACGGCCAGCCTAAGCGCACCAGTAACGTTTTCCATAGCCCCAGCACGCCCAATCTACGGATTCAGTGAGATCGGCAGCACATATCAACGAATTTCATCGGTCGGGGCTTGCGAGAGCGACGACTCCCGGTGCATGGTGATCCGGTGGCCAGTCGAAGCGCAGACTCCAGGAGCGGCAGCGGATCGTCCCCGACGATCGATGCCGTCTCCCTCGCGATCATCGAGCAGCTCCAAGAGGACGGGCGTCGACCGTACGCCGCGATCGGCAAGGCCGTGGGCCTTTCCGAAGCGGCCGTGCGACAGCGCGTCCAGAAGCTGCTCGATCAGGGCGTGATGCAAATCGTCGCCGTGACGGACCCGCTCACCGTGGGCTTCCGTCGTCAGGCGATGGTCGGCATCCAGGTCGAGGGGGACCTCGACCCGGTGGCGGAAGCGCTGACCGGCATGGACGAATGCGAGTACGTGGTGATGACCGCGGGCTCCTTCGATCTGATGGTGGAGGTCGTCTGCGAGGACGACGACCACCTGCTCGAAGTGATCAACAAGCGGATTCGTGCACTCCCCGGTGTGCGGTCCACCGAGAGCTTCGTCTACCTCAAGCTCAAGAAGCAGACCTACACGTGGGGAACCCGATAGCCGTGAGCAACCGCAGCGACCTCTCCAAGACCGCCTACGACCACCTGTGGATGCACTTCACCCGCATGTCGTCGTACGAGCACAACCCCGTCCCCACCATCGTTCGCGGTGAGGGCACCTACATCTACGACGACCAGGGCAAGCGCTACATCGACGGGCTCGCCGGACTCTTCGTCGTCAACGCCGGACACGGCCGCATAGAGCTGGCCGAGACCGCGTACAAGCAGGCCCAGGAACTGGCGTTCTTCCCGGTGTGGTCCTACGCCCACCCGAAGGCCGTCGAGCTGGCCGAGCGCCTCGCCCACGAGGCCCCGGGCGACCTCAACAAGGTCTTCTTCACCACCGGTGGCGGCGAAGCGGTCGAGACCGCGTGGAAGCTCGCCAAGCAGTACTGGAAGCTGCGCGGTCACCACACCAAGTACAAGGTCATCTCGCGTGCGGTCGCCTACCACGGCACCCCGCAGGGCGCCCTGTCCATCACCGGTCTGCCCGCGCTGAAGGCTCCCTTCGAGCCGCTGGTGCCCGGCGCACACAAGGTGCCCAACACCAACATCTACCGCGCCCCGATCTACGGCGACGACCCCGAGGCGTTCGGCCGCTGGGCCGCCGACCAGATCGAGCAGGAGATCCTCTTCGAGGGCGCCGACACCGTGGCCGCGGTGTTCCTGGAGCCCGTGCAGAACGCGGGCGGATGCTTCCCGCCCCCGCCCGGCTACTTCCAGCGGGTGCGCGAGATCTGCGACCAGTACGACGTGCTGCTCGTATCGGACGAGGTCATCTGTGCCTTCGGCCGCCTCGGCACCACCTTCGCCTGTGACAAGTTCGGCTACATCCCGGACATGATCACCTGCGCCAAGGGCATGACCTCGGGCTACTCCCCGATCGGCGCCTGCATCATCTCGGACAAGATCGCCGAGCCGTTCTACAAGGGTGACAACACCTTCCTGCACGGCTACACCTTCGGCGGCCACCCGGTCTCCGCGGCCGTCGGCATCGCCAACCTCGACATCTTCGAGCGCGAGGGCCTCAACCAGCACGTCCTCGACAACGAGGGCAACTTCAAGGCCACGCTGGAGAAGCTCTACGACCTGCCGATCGTCGGTGACGTACGCGGAAACGGCTTCTTCTACGGCATCGAGCTGGTGAAGGACAAGGCCACCAAGGAGACCTTCACCGACGAGGAGACCGAGCGCGTCCTGTACGGCTTCCTCTCGAAGGCGCTGTACGACAACGGCCTGTACTGCCGGGCCGACGACCGCGGTGACCCGGTCATCCAGCTCGCGCCGCCGCTGATCGCGGACCAGACGACGTTCGACGAGATCGAGCAGGTGCTGCGGACCGTCCTCACCGAGGCGTGGACCAAGCTCTGATCACGACCGCCACGGTCTGATCTCGGCCCCGCAACACGGCCCGGGTACGCCCATCCGAGTGGATGGCGCGCACCCGGGCCGTGTGCTTCCCGGCAGCCCGCATCCGGCTGCCTAGCGTGCGAGTGACCGATCGGCCTGGCTTCGTTCCGCCGTACGAGGGACGACGAATCTGATCAGAACCGAGGTGTACGCCATGGTGGCCCCGCCGGACAACGATGTGATCTGGGCACGCGCCCTCCACCACGCCCACAACGGATCACCCGCGCTCGCCGGTGTCTCGCTCGGGGTGCGCAAGGGGGAGGTCCTCGCCGTGTGCGGGCCCCGCGGCAGCGGAAAGACCACACTGCTGCGCTGTCTGTCCGGGCAGACCCTCGCGGACGAGGGGGAGGTCTGGTTCGACGGCTCCCCCGTCCACACCCTGCCCGCGCTCCAGCGCGAACGACTGCGCCGCGACCACTTCGCCTGGATCGGCCCCGAGCCCGGTCTCGTCCCGGAGCTCACCGCCTGGGAGAACACGGCGCTCCCCCTGCTGCTGCGCGGCACCTCACGCCGCAGCGCCAAGGCGACCGCCCTGGAGTGGCTCGAACGCCTCGACATCGGACATCTCGCCCGGCACCGCCCCCACGCGCTCAACCAGGCACAACGGCAACGCACCACGGCCGCCCGCGCACTGGCGGCCACCCCGGGCGTCCTCTTCGCCGACGAACCCACGGCGTCCCTGCACCGCTCGGACCACGCCCACCTCCTGCGGACGGTGCTGGCAGCCGCCCGCTCCCACCGCGTCACCGTGGTGCTCGCCACCCACGACCCCGAGGTGGCGGCGCTCGCCGACCGGACCGCCGTCCTCGTCGACGGCCGTCGGGTGACCTCGCTGTCCGACACCGCACCGGAAGGCCGGGCCGAGTGCTCGCTCTCCGTCTAGCCCGCGGCGCCCACCCCCTGGTACTCCTGCGGCGACTGCTCGTGGCCGCGGCGTCCGCGGGAGTCGGCTTCCTGCTCTTGTGCGCGCTGACCCATGCGCTGGCGCACCCCGGGGACTCGGCGGCTTCCCTGCTGCGCCTGTCCTGGTGCGCGATCCCGCTCGCCGCCACCGTCCAGTTCGCGGTGGCGGTGGCCCGTACCGACCCCGGTACCCGACCGCGCACCGGACTGTCCGCCATCGGGCTGGGACCGGGGCGGATGGCGTTGCTCTCCGCCTCGTCCACGGCCGTTGCGGGCACCCTCGGCAGCGCGGTCGCCCTCCTGCTCTTCCTCCATCTACGGGGTGATCTCACCGGTCTGCCCCTCGACGGTGCCGCAGCCGAGTTGCTCGCCGCCGAGCAGCCGTTGCCCTTCGCGGCCACCCTGACCCTCCTGACGCTCGCCCCGCTGGGCGCCACGGCCGCGGCGGCGCTCGCCCTGCGTCCGCGCGAGGACGACCCTGCGCCCGACGCCCGCCCGGCACCTCCGTCCGCGCCGGGCGGACTGCCCTGGGGGTGCACCCTGACGGCGGTGGGCCTCGCGGTCGGAACGTACGCGGCCCACACGGACGGCGGCGCATCGGTCCAACTGCCCGGAGAGCTCGACAGCAACCCGGTGGGGGTCCTCGTCGGCTGGGCGCTGACCGCCGTGGGCCTGGCGATCGCCGGCCCGGCGCTGACCCACTTCTGCGGGCGGCTGCTGCAAACCTTCCGACCGAGTGCGGTACGACTGCTCGCGGGCCGGGTCCTGATGGCGGAGTCACATCGGATCGGACGCCCCCTGGGAGTGGTGTGCGCCGTGGCATCGGCGGTGATCGCGGCCTGGACACTCGCGGGTGAGGGGCCACGGCCCTTCGGCCCCCTGACCGGTCTCGGGGCCGCACTGGTGATCGCCTGTACATCGGCGACGCTGCTGATCGCCGCCGTCGACGTGCGTCGCACCCGTACCGAGACCATGGGCGAACTGCGGGGGCTGGGGGCTCCGGCAGGCTCCCTGCGCCTGGCCGCCGCACTGCGGGTGGCGGCCCTCCTGCTGGTCTTCGCTCCCCTGACGTGGGCGGTGGCGACGCTCGCCGCAGCCCCGCTGACGGGCTGACGGGCTGTTTCAGGGCTGTTCAGGCTGTTCAGGGCTGTTGAGGCAGGGTGCGCCGGGTCGGGCGGTGGTTGCCGGTCGGCCTCGGCGCGGACCGGCGTCGGGAGTCCAAGGCGGCCCCGGGGCCAGGTGCCAGGGCCCGGCATTACCTCAGACGTCATCGACCTTTCGCGACGGCCGCAGCAGGATTTCCGTCGTAGCCGTCCCCCTGGAAGGACCCGACCCACCATGACCACCGCAGCAGCCACCGCACACATCGCGACCCGACCCTCCGGTGCCGACGAGGCGACCGGGGCCGTCGTGTCGGGGTTCCTGGCCCGCCTCCAGGAAGGATCGCCGGAGCGGATCGCCAAACTGTTCGCTCCGGAGGTCGACTGGGTGATCGCAGAGAACCCCGCGGTGCCCTGGATCCGACCGCGACGAACGCGCGCCGATGTCGCCGCTCACTTCCGGGAGTTGACCGAGGGCCAGCAGCCCGATCCGGCGGGCACCTCCGTCGACGCGATCACCGTCACGGGCGACCGGGCGCTGATCAGCGGACGGCTCGCGGGAACGGTCCGGGCGACGGGAAAGACGTTCCGTTCACCGTTCACGCTGGGGCTGACCGTTCACAACGGGTTGATCGTCGGCTATCGCGTGGTGGAGGACGCCCTCGCCATCGCGGAAGCCTGCACGCCGTCACCAGACGCACGACCCCACGCGCCGACCGCGAACTGACGGCCGCTCACGGTCCGCCGAGAGCAACGGAAGCAACGGAAGCACAGCACCTGACGGCACCTCACCCCAGCACCACCACCTCGTCCACCGCGAAGGCGACCCCCACTTCCGCGCCCTCCTCGGGAACGTCCCGTAGCGCCACCTCCGCCTCCAACGGCGGGCCTTCCTCAGGACGCAGCCGCACCGCAACCCGGCTGCCGCGGAACGTCCGACCCTCCACGCGACAGCGCACACCGTCCTCGGGCGCACCGATGCGCACCCCCGCAGGTCGCACCAACAGCCGTTGCTCGCCCTGTGCCGAGCCGTCGGGAACGGGGACCTTCCCCCAGGCCGTACGGGCGACCGTGCCGCTGACCGTGGCGGAGACGACGTTGTCGAAACCGAGGAACCGGGCCACGAACTCATCGGCGGGGCGCTGCCAGACCTCCAGCGGCGCGCCCGTCTGGGCGATGCGCCCCTCGTGCATGACCACCACCCGGTCGGCGAGCGCGAACGCCTCGCCCTGGTCATGGGTGACGGCGAGCACGGTGGTGCCCAGCCGGCCGAAGAGCTCACGCAGTTCGATGACGAGCCGCTCCCGCAGTCCCCGGTCCAACTGTCCAAGGGGTTCGTCGAGCATCAACAGCCGCGGTTCGGGGGCCAGCGCCCTGGCCAGGGCGACCCGCTGCTGCTCACCGCCCGACAAGGAGGAGACGGCCCGCTTCTGGGCGCCCGGCAGACCCACCAGCTCCAGCAACTCGGCGATGCGCCGCTGCTGTTCGGCCTTCGCCGTGCCGTGCATCCGCAGTCCGAAGGCGAGGTTGCCTGCGACATCGCGTTGGGGGAAGAGCTGGTGGTCCTGGAACATCATTCCCACGCCCCGGCGGTGTACGGGGACGCCGCTCTGGTCGACTCCCGACAGCAGCACCCGCCCCGCATCGGCGCGCTGGAGTCCGGCGACCACCCTCAACAGGGTCGACTTTCCGCTCCCGCTGGGGCCGAGAACGCAGACGATCTCATGCTCGACGACGTCCAGACGCACCGCGTCCAGCACGGCCCGCGGGCCGAAGCGGACGGTCACCTCATCGAGGCGCAGCAGCGGTTCGGGCAGGGCCATCAGAACTCTCCGGAGGTGTTGCGGACCCTGGTCCGCTCCAGCAGTAGCAGTGCGGTGGCGCACACGGCCATCAGGATCGTGCTCAGTGCCATGGCCTGGCCGTAGTTCAGTTCACCGGGCCGTCCGATCAGCCGCGCCACCGCGACGGGCAGCGTGGGGTGGTCCGGTCGGGCGATGAAGACGGTGGCGCCGAACTCGCCCAGGGAGACGGCGAAGGCGAATCCGGCGGCGATCAGCACCGCCCGCCGCACCATCGGCAGATCGACTTCCCGCCACACCCGTAGCGGGGAGGCTCCCAGCACCGCAGCCGCCTCCCGCAGCCGTCCGTCGACGGCCCGCAGGACCGGCAGCATCGTCCGTACGACGAAGGGGACCCCGACCAGCGCCTGGGCCAACGGCACCAGGATCCAGGAGGCCCGCAGATCCAGCGGGGGCTCGTCCAAGGTGATCAGGAAGCCGAAGCCGACGGTCACCGCGGAGACACCGAGCGGAAGCATCAACAGCGCGTCGAAGCCGCGGACCAGCCGACCCGCCCGCCGT
Organism: Streptomyces sp. NPDC059256; assembly: GCF_042753785.1. Classification (NCBI taxonomy): domain Bacteria; kingdom Bacillati; phylum Actinomycetota; class Actinomycetes; order Kitasatosporales; family Streptomycetaceae; genus Streptomyces; species Streptomyces sp. NPDC059256. Next base: position 97,432 of record NZ_JBHYZO010000001.1, read on the forward strand.
GTGAGTGCGGCAGCCGCGAGCCCTCCGACCAGCACGGCGATGGCGGTTGCCGCCAGTGCGTACTGGAGCGAGTTCCAGACCGCCTCGATCGGCGGGACGAGGAACGCGGACCCGCTGTCGTCGAGGTCGCCGAGCGCCCGGTAGTAGTCGAATCCATAGCCGCCGGGGGTGTCGAGGGAACGTTCCACCAGTACGGCGAGCGGAGCGAGGAGCAACAGGACGATGGTGGTGAGCACCACGCCGAGCAGGGTCCACTGTCCCGGGCCGCGCGGTGGCCGCGCGGTGCGGGCCGGATCCACCAGCCGCAGGGTGCTCTCCCTGCGGCGCAGGGTCCAGGCGTGCACGGCGAGGACGGCCCCGACCGCCACGAACTGCACCATCGTGAGGACGGCTGCCGTCCTCAGGTCCAGCAGTTGGGCGGTCTGTCGGTAGATCTCCACTTCCAGGGTGGCGTAGGAGGGTCCGCCGAGGATCTGTACGACGCCGAAGGAGGTGAAGGTGAAGAGGAAGACCATCAGGGCAGCGGCTGCCAGGGCGGGGGTCAGGGCGGGCAGGGTCACCTGTCGCCAGGCTGCGATACGACCCGCGCCCAGCACTCGGGCGGCCTCCTCCTGCCGCGGGTCGAGCTGGGCCCAGAGCCCACCGACGGTCCTGACGACGACGGCGTAGTTGAAGAAGACATGGGCGAGCAGGATGGCCCAGACCGTGGCGTCCAGCCGGATGCCCCACAGTTCGTCGAGCGGTCCGCCCCGGCCCACCAGGGCGAGGAACGCGGTGCCCACGACGACCGTCGGCAGCACGAACGGCACGGTCACGGCCGCTCTCAGCAGCCGTTTGCCGGGGAAGTCGAGTCGGGCGAAGACATAGGCCCCGGGCAGGGCGACGAGCAGCGTGAGCGCGGTGGAGGCGAGCGCCTGCCAGGTGGTGAACCAGAGCACTCGCTGGAGGTCGTCACGACCGATGACCTCGCCGATCCGAGCGAACTGCCACATTCCGCCGTCCCTCAGCCCCCGGCCGACGATGGCGGCGACCGGGTAGGCGAAGAAGACGGCGAGGAAGGTGACGGGCAGGGCCATCAGACCGAGCCGCGCGGCGGTTGCCCGCAGTTCGGCCCGACGGCCTGTCCGTGCTACTTCACGACGAGCGAGGACCACGTCTGGACCCACTGCTCCCGGTTCTTGGCGATGGTGTCGGGTGCGACGGTGCCCGGCTTGTCGACGGTCACACCGAACTTGGTGAACAGCTCCGGCAGCTTGGTGTCCTTGACGACCGGGTTGACGAACATGTTCAGCGGCATGTCCTCCTGGAACGTCTTGGAGACCATGAAGTCCAGCAGCGCCTTGCCGCCCGCCTCGTTCTTGGCCCCGTCCAGCAGCCCGGCGAACTCGATCTGGCGGAAACAGGTGCCGGTGGCGACGCCGGTCGGGGCGGTGGTGGGCTGGGGCTTGGAGTAGAGGACCTCCACCGGCGGGCTGGAGGCGTAGGAGACGACGAGCGGGCGATCGGCCTTCGCCTTCTTGCCACCGGCCGAGCCGGAGAACTCCTCGTTGTACGCCTGGTCCCAGCCGTCGACGACCTTGACCCCGTTGGCCTTGAGCTTCTTCCAGTAGCCGGTCCACTGGTCCTCGCCGTACTGGGCGACCGTTCCGAGGAGGAAGCCGAGGCCGGGCGACGAGGTGGCCGCGTTCTCGACGACCAGAAGGTTCTTGTACTCGGGCTTGATCAGATCGTCGAAGGTGGCCGGAGGCGCGAGCTTCTTGTCGGCGAAGAACTTCTTGTCGTAGTTGACGCAGATGTCTCCGGTGTCGACCGGGGTGACACGGTGCTCGCCCTTGTCGAGTTGGACCTCGTCGCTCACCTGGTCCAGGCCCTTGGCCTCGTATCCGGTGAACAGTCCCTTGTCGAGGGCACGGGAGAGCAGCGTGTTGTCGACACCGAAGAAGACGTCGCCCTGGGGGGAGCCCTTGGTGAGGATCTCCTTGTTGAGCGCGGTGCCGGCGTCCCCGCTCTTGAGGATCTTCACCTTGTATCCGGACTGCTTGGTGAAGTCCGCCAGAACGGAGTCGGACACGGCGAAGGAGTCATGGGTGACCAGGGTGACCGTCTTGGACGAGCTGCCCGACCCGCCGTCCTTGGCGTCCCCGTCGCTCCCACAGGCGGCGAGCGTGGTGACGCCCAGCGCCGCGGCCAGCGCGGTGACGGTGACCTTCTTGATGGTGCTCACTGACAATTCCTCCTGGGGGTGGCCAGGAAGAGACGCGGCCCCGCCCGGTCCTCGCGCACGAGGATTCCGGGCAGGGCGCAACAGCTTGAGTGGTGTCCGAACTCCCTACCCAGAATGACCTGGGCGAGGTTCAGAGGGTCTGCGGTCTTCTCAAACCGCACTCTCAGCGCTGTGGCGCTCCCCTGTCGGATATATGCAGATGTACGAGGCACACCCTACAAGGTCCACACCCCTCGGCGGCAGGGGTCCCACGGCCGAGGAAGGATGCCGACGGACGGAGTCGGTGAAAGGAGCCGACGGAGAGCGTGTCCTCCCGCAGGATTGTTCAGCGCTCGGAGGCGGCGAGCTGGCCGCACGCGCCGTCGATCTCCTGCCCCCGGGTGTCCCGGACGGTGACGGGGACCCCGTGTGCGGCGATCGCATTGACGAAGGCCCTCTCGTCCTCGGGCCGCGACGCGGTCCACTTGGAGCCGGGGGTCGGATTCAGCGGGATGAGATTGACATGGACCCGCTTGTTCTTCAGCAGACGCCCCAGGAGGTCACCGCGCCACGCCTGGTCGTTGATGTCCCGGATCAGCGCGTACTCGATGGACACCCGGCGGCCGGACTTCTCGGCGTACTCCCACGCTGCGTCGAGGACCTCGCGGACGTTCCAGCGGGTGTTGACGGGGACGAGGGTGTCGCGCAGTTCGTCATCGGGGGCGTGCAGCGATACCGCGAGGCGGCATTTGAAGCCCTCGTCGGCGAAGCGCAGCATGGCCGGCACCAGGCCGACGGTCGACACGGTGATCCCGCGCTGGGAGATGCCCAGCCCGTCGGGCTCCGGGTCGGTGAGACGGCGGATGGCACCCACGACCCGCTTGTAGTTGGCGAGTGGTTCGCCCATCCCCATGAAAACGATGTTGGACAGCCGTGCGGGACCACCGGGGACTTCCCCGTCGCGCAGGGCGCGCATGCCGTCGACGATCTGGTGGACGATCTCGGCGGTGGACAGATTGCGGTCCAGACCGGCCTGTCCGGTGGCACAGAAGGGACAGTTCATCCCGCAGCCGGCCTGTGACGAGATGCACATGGTCACCCGGTCCGGATAGCGCATCAGGACGGACTCCACCAAGGTCCCGTCGTGCAGCCGCCACAGGGTCTTGCGGGTGGTGTCCTCGTCACAGGAGATGTGTCGCACCACGGACATCAGATCGGGCAGCAGTTCGGCGGCGAGCTTCTCCCGCGCGGCGGCGGGGATGTCGGTCCATTGGGCCGGGTCGTGCGCGTACCGGGCGAAGTAGTGCTGCGAGAGCTGCTTGGCACGGAACGGCTTCTCACCGATGGCCGCGACGGCTTCCTTCCGCTCGGCGGGCGAGAGGTCGGCGAGGTGCCGCGGGGGCTTCTTGGCTCCGCGAGGTGCGACGAAAGTGAGCTCTCCCGGGGCGGGGGCCATGAGCGGTAACTCCTCAGTGAGACGAGACCGGGCAGCCTCCGCTGGGGGCGGAGCCGACGACGGTGTGGTGCCGGTGGACCCTGGGGCCGCGGCGGGGCGCCCCGGGGCTGCGGGGCCGAAAGGGCGCGCCGCTGCTTGAGCGGCACGCCCTTCCAGGGTAACGGGTACGCCGACGACCGCTTCGCCGTCAGAGATCCGACCGCTCCATCCCCCGTTCGGACCGCTCCCGATCGAGGAACGGTCCGGACGACGGAGGCACACGCGCACCGAATACCGGCTGGCCACGGGCCCAGGCCCGCCGTCAGCCGCTGCGGTCGAGGGCAGCCCGTGCGGTCAGCGACAGCGGATATGACCGCCGTCACCGCGAACCGCCCACTGACCCGGCCGCCGGGTGAAACACAGCGGCCACGAGCCGAGGCCGTCGGCGTTGCCGTACGACCCGTCCCGTGGCCTGGGGCGCTCACCGAACCCCAAAAACTCAGCCGCAGCTCAGCCCGAGCCGACGAACAGGACCAGCAGCAGCCACACCACCGGAGCCGTCGGCAACAGGGAATCGAGCCGGTCCATGATCCCGCCGTGCCCCGGCAGGAGCGTGCCCATGTCCTTGATGCCGAGGTCCCTCTTGATCATGGACTCACCGAGATCGCCGAGGGTGGCACTGACCGCGACCGCAAGCCCCAGCAGCAGCCCCTGCCACCAGGCACCGCCGTCGACCAGGAACTGCATACACAGTGCACCGGCCACCATCGCGAAGCCGACCGCGCCCAGCAGGCCCTCGCGGGTCTTGCCGGGGCTGATGCGCGGCGCGAGCTTGTTCTTGCCGAACCGCCAGCCCACGGCGTACGCCCCGGTGTCGCTGACGATGGTGAGCACCAGGAAGGTCAGCACCCGCTTGGCGCCGTCGTCGGCAGTGAGCATCAGGGCGACGAACGTCGCCAGGAAGGGAACGTAGAAGGCGGCGAACACACCCGCCGTCACGTCCTTGAGGTAGCCATCGGGCGGCTCGGTCATCCGCCAGACGAGGACGGCGAGCGCCGTGAGCGCCATGGCGACCCAGGCACCTTCCGCGCCGCGCACATAGCCGGCCACGACCATCGCCGCCCCACCGATCGCGAGCGGTACGAGCGGCGCCTTGATCTGCTTGCGCTCGTCCAGGCGGGTGGTCAGCTCCCAGAGCCCGACCACCACGGCGACCACGACCACCCCGACGAACACTGCCTTGACGACGAAGAGCGAAGCCACGATCACACCGCCGAGCGCAAGCCCGACCCCTATGGCCGCCCGTAGGTCACGGCCGGCCCGCTTCTTCTCCCGAGCGGCCTGACGACCCGCACGCTGTGCGCGCGGTCCCTCGGGCACCGACTCGGGCGGCGGAATGGGCATGGGCTCCTGCGGCTTCTCCTCGCGGAACAGAGGGCCACTCAGCCGAGCGGCCCTCTGGTCGCGCTCATCGCGGGATGCGTGATCGTCGGATTCGTCGGGGTTTTCGGCGTCTCTACCTGCATCGGGAAAGTCCGGCACGATGGGCATGGGCCGAGTCTGCTGTGCGTCACGCTCATCGTATGTAGGACCCGCCGAGGCAGGGCCCTGGTCGGACGGCGGCCACTGCCCGACGTAACTGGCCCCCGCCGGGGCCCCCCAGGAAGAGTCATTCATCAGACTTCGAGCAGCTCGGCTTCCTTGTGCTTCAGCAGCTCGTCCACCTGGGCCACGTGCTTGGCGGTGGTGTCGTCGAGCTCCTTCTCCCCGCGGCGCCCCTCGTCCTCGCCGACCTCGCCGTCCTTGACGAGCTTGTCGATGGCTTCCTTGGCCTTGCGGCGCACGGAGCGGATCGAGATCTTCGAGTCCTCGGCCTTGCTCTTGGCGACCTTGATGTAGTCGCGGCGGCGCTCCTCGGTCAGCTCCGGGAACACCACACGGATGATGTTGCCGTCGTTGCTCGGGTTGACCCCGAGGTCCGAGTCACGGATCGCCTGCTCGATGTTGCGCAGCGCGCTCTTGTCGAACGGGGTCACCACCGCCATGCGCGGCTCCGGCACCGAGAACGAGGCCAGTTGGTTGATCGGGGTCAGTGCACCGTAGTAGTCGGCCACGATCTTGTTGAACATCGCCGGGTGCGCCCGGCCGGTACGGATCGCCGCGAAGTCCTCCTTGGCGACCACGACGGCCTTCTCCATCTTCTCCTCGGCTTCGAGGAGGGTCTCTTCGATCACCACGTGCTCCTGCGTGTCTTGAGTAGGCCCGGCGTACGGAATTTCGGGCGGGCGGAACCTGTCTCGCGTCTATCCCCTGCACGGTGTCCGACCGGCAGGGCTTTGTCTATCCCCGGACGGCCACGGCCGGTCGTCCCCGGACACCCCCGGATCAGGCTCGGGTGCCCCGATCGCTCACCAGGGTGCCGATCTTCTCACCCCGGACGGCTCGCGCGATATTGCCCTCGGTGCGCAGTTCGAAGACCAGGATGGGGAGGGAGTTGTCGCGGCAGAGCGTGATGGCGGTGGCGTCGGCGACCTTGAGGTCGCGGGTGATCACCTCGCCGTACTCCAGCGCGTCGAACTTCACCGCGTCGGGGTTGGCCTTGGGGTCGGAGTCGTAGACCCCGTCGACACCGTTCTTCCCCATCAGCAGGGCTTCGGCGTCGATCTCCAGAGCACGCTGGGCTGCGGTGGTGTCCGTGGAGAAGTACGGCATTCCCATACCGGCGCCGAAGATCACGACACGGCCCTTCTCCAAGTGGCGCACGGCCCGCAGCGGGATGTACGGCTCTGCGACCTGGCCCATGGTGATCGCGGTCTGGACCCGTGAGTCGATGCCCTCCTTCTCCAGGAAGTCCTGGAGGGCGAGGCAGTTCATCACGGTGCCGAGCATGCCCATGTAGTCGGAACGGGCCCGGTCCATACCGCGCACCTGGAGTTCGGCGCCGCGGAAGAAGTTGCCGCCACCGATCACGATGGCGATCTGGGCACCGTCACGGACGACCGCGGCGATCTCGCGGGCGATGGCGTGGACGACGTCGGGGTCGACACCGAGCCCCCCGCCGCCCGAGAACGCTTCACCGGAGAGCTTCAGCATGAAGCGTCCGGCCTTGTTCACTTCGTGATTCCCGTCGTGATCGCTGTTGTCGCCGGGAGCCTGGTTGGCGTCCGCGCCCTTGTTCATGGAGATCTCCTCGTGCACATACGAAGAAGGCCATTGCCGCCTGGGTGCTGGTGTCCCTGTCGGCAATGGCCTCCTCGTCAGATCTGCGGTCGTCCGGCGCCTCGGCGCAGCACTGCCGCATGACAATCGCGGCCGATGACTGCGTAAGAAACCCTAGCGGGCTCCCGGACCGATCGCGTACTCGCCGTCTGCTCAGGCGCCGACGCGAATGCGGACGAAGCGCTTCAGCGTGACACCGGCCTCGTCCAGGATCTTCTGGACGGACTTCTTGTTGTCCTTGGCGAACGGCTGCTCAAGAAGGGTGACCTCCTTGAAGAAGCCGTTGACCCGACCCTCGACGATCTTCGGGAGGGCGGCCTCGGGCTTGCCCTCCTCACGCGAGGTGGCCTCGGCGACGCGACGCTCGTTCTCGACGACGTCGGCCGGGACCTCGTCACGGCTGAGGTACTTGGGCGAGAAGGCGGCGATGTGCTGCGCGACGTCCTTGGCGACGACGGCGGCCTCGTCACCGGCCTTGTCCAGCTCGACCAGCACGCCGACCTGCGGCGGAAGGTCGGGCATGGTGCGGTGCATGTAGACGCCCACGTACGCGCCGGTGAACTGCGCGAAACGGTCGAGGACGATCTTCTCACCGAGGTTGGCGTTGGCCTCGTCGACGTACGCCTGAACGGTCTTGCCGGCCTCGATCTCGGAGGCGAGCAGGGCGTCGAGGTCAGCCGGGGAGGTCGCGGCGACGTGCGCGGCGAGCGTGTTGGCGACGGTCTGGAACTTGTCACCCTTGGCGACGAAGTCCGTCTCGCACTTCAGCTCAAGCAGTACGCCGGAGGTCTGGTCCTCGGAGATGAGGGAGACGACGGCGCCGTTCTCAGCGCTGCGGCTCTCGCGCTTGGCGACGCCCTTCTGCCCCTTGACGCGGAGCAGCTCGACGGCCTTGTCGACACTGCCCTCGGCCTCGTCCAGCGCCTTCTTGCAGTCCATCATGCCGGCGCCGGTCAGCTCACGGAGCTTCTTGATGTCAGCGGCGGTGTAGTTCGCCATGTCCTTGAGTCTCTTCTCGAAAGTCAAAAGTCGAAGATCTGCCGAAGATCTAGCGACGATCCGTCGAAGATCTACGGGTGTACGGCGGGGGCCGGTGCACCTGGCACCGTCCCCCGCCGTCTCACCTACCGAAGCTGTACGGCGATCAGCCCTGCTGCTCGGCGTCCGCGGCCGGAGCCTCGGCGACCGGAGCGTCAGCCTCGGCCTCAGCGGCCGGGGCCTCGTCCGCAGCGGCCTCGCCCTCGGCGGCAGCCGGGGTCTCGGCGGCGGCCTCAGCCGGCTTCTCGGCGTCGTCGGACTTCTTGTCGCCCTCAAGCAGGTCGCGCTCCCACTCGGCGAGCGGCTCGCCGACGGCCTTGTCGCCCGGCTTGGAGTCACCGGTCGCGACACCGGAACGGGCGATGAGGCCCTCGGCGACGGCGTCGGCGATCACGCGGGTGAGCAGGGTGACGGAGCGGATCGCGTCGTCGTTGCCCGGGATCTTGTAGTCGACCTCGTCGGGGTCGCAGTTGGTGTCGAGGATCGCGACGACCGGGATGTGGAGCTTGCGCGCCTCACCGACGGCGATGTGCTCCTTCTTGGTGTCGACGATCCAGACGGCGCTGGGCACCTTCTGCATCTCGCGGATGCCGCCCAGGGTCTTCTCCAGCTTGGCCTTCTCGCGGGAGAGAACCAGCAGCTCCTTCTTGGTGAGGCCGGACGCGGCCACATCGTCGAAGTCGATCTGCTCAAGCTCCTTGAGGCGCTGGAGCCGCTTGTAGACCGTGGAGAAGTTGGTCAGCATGCCACCCAGCCAACGCTGGTTGACGTACGGCATGCCCACGCGGGTCGCCTGCTCGGCGATCGCCTCCTGGGCCTGCTTCTTGGTGCCGACGAACATGATGGAGCCGCCGTGGGCGACGGTCTCCTTGACGAACTCGTAGGCGCGGTCGATGTACGACAGCGACTGGAGCAGGTCGATGATGTAGATGCCGTTGCGCTCGGTGAAGATGAAGCGCTTCATCTTCGGGTTCCAGCGACGGGTCTGGTGACCGAAGTGGACGCCGCTTTCCAGCAGCTCCCGCATCGTGACGACGGCCATGGCCGTATCTCCTTGATTCTCGGTTGTGTCCTGACGCCCCGACGCGCCGTGCCACAGGGACCGAGGAGCGCGGCCACCGAAACCTTGAGAGGTGAATGGTGGCGGGGCGTGCGAAGTCGACCCGGTGACCCGGGTCGCCGATAGAAGTGTACGGGACCCGTACGGTGCCGGGTGACGTCGTTGTCCACAACCGACGGGTACTCCACAAATGCCGCCCATGATCCACTTGATGGGGGCTTTGTGCGAGACGGTCTTGGCCATGAACCGGCGTCTGTTCGTCCTGCTGCTCCTGACCGTCTCGGCCGTAGTGCTCCTGGTCGACCCGTGGTCGTCCTCGCAGGTCGGAGCCGTCGACATCGCCCGCACAGCCCCCGTGGCGGACGCAGAACAGGGCGGCAAGCAGGGCGGCGAGAAGGGGGGCGAACAAGGTCGACGGCAGGACGGCGAGCAGGGTCGTCGGCAGGGCGGTCAGCAGGGTGTCACCACCGGGGTGCGCCCGGGCGGCGCCTCAACCACCCGGAGCTGGCCGGTGGGTCCGCCGCGACCCCTGGTGGTGCGGGGCTGGGAGCCGCCTACCTCTCCGTACGGGCCGGGCCACCGGGGGGTGGATCTTTCGGCAGCGCCGGGAACGGTGGTGCGGGCGGCAGCGGCCGGCCGGATCGTGTTCGCCGGCCGGGTGGCGGGCCGGGGAGTGCTGTCGATCAGCCTGACCGAGGCGGAGTCGACAGGCACTCCGCTGCGCACCACGTATGAGCCGGTCGACGCGTTGCTGCCGGTGGGCGCCGAGGTGTCGGCCGGTCAACCGGTGGGCCGGGTGGCCACCGGGGGATCCCACTGTCGGACGGGTTGTCTGCACTGGGGTCTGCGTCGCGGACTCCAGTATCTGGATCCTCTGAGTCTGCTGCCGCCGCAACTGCTCGGGCACGCAGGCCCTCGGCTGCTCCCCGTCATCGGCACGCCACCGCTCGGCGCGAACGTCCCCCTCCCCGCACACTTCACACGTCCACCGCATCCACGGCATCCACGGCATCCACGGCACGACTCTTCCCTCCTGCCTTCCCTCCTGTCACCCGGAGAGCTGGTGCTCAGTGGCGCCGTCCTGGCCCTGTACGGGGTCGTACGCCGCCTCCCTCAGTACCGCCCGACAAGGGGACGACGACATCGCGACCAGGGCGCCAGCGAGCGAAGGGGCCGCAGGGCGGGCTTTCGACCCATCGGGTCCGCGAGCGCCAACCATCACGCGGACCGCGGTAGTGGAATCAACTACGGGTGCCCCGGCACGGGCGGCGCCTGCTCACGAACAAGCCGGGCGCGAAGCGACACGGCGAGCAGCGCCCTGGCACGGTCAGCTCTCGACGACGGCAGATCTGGCTTGAGCCGGAACGGCACAGGTCAGGTCAGGTCAGGTCAGGTCAGGTCAGGTCAGGTCAGGTCAGGTCAGGTCAGGTCAGGTCAGAAAACCATCACGTCTGGACGCCGCGGAGGGCCATGGAGACGGCGGCATTCGCAATGACGTCCGGTTCCTCGGCAGCACCCAACTCGATGCGCCGCACCGCCGCGTCGACCACTCCCTGGAGCAGCATCGCCGCAAGACGGGGCTGACGGTGCCCGAGTTCACCGAGCGCCTCGCCGATCATCGTGATCAAGCCTCCGTGCGCGGCACGGATCTTCTCCCGGGCGCCGGCATCAAGCTCGCTGGCGGAAATGGCGACGACCGCGCGGTGTCGCCGGTCACCCACGAGGGTGAGCTGCTGGCGCACATACGCCTCGATCTTCCCTTCGGCCGTGTCGGCACGGGCCATTGCGCCCTCGACCTCGGCGGCCCAGACGGGGAAGTCGACGGCGCACAGTTCCTCGACGACCGCGGCTCGGGAGCGGAAGTACTCGTACACCGAGGAGCGGGCGAGGCCCGTGCGCTCGGCGAGGGCGGGGAAGGTCAGCGCCTCCGTACCGCCTTCGGACAGGAGGGAACGCGCGGCGTCGAGCAGAGCGTCGCGCTGCATGGTCCGGTGCTCGGCCACGGAGGCCGCTCGAATCCTGGGCACGTCTCCACTTTACGGATATCGCGCAAGAGGCAGGCACGATTCAGCGTTCAACGGCCCACGTCGGCGAGCTTGGCCCGCAGCTGAAGGACCGATTTGGTGTGGATCTGACTGACCCTGCTCTCGGTCACACCGAGGACGTTTCCGATCTCGGCGAGGGTGAGGCCCTCGTAGTAGTAGAGGGTCACCACGGTCTTCTCCCGCTCGGGGAGGGTGTTGATGGCACGGGCGAGCAGACGGCGCAGTTCACGGTCTTCGGCGACCTCGACGGGGTTGTCAGCGGCCGTGTCCTCCAGGGTGTCCATCAGACTGAGCCGGTCGCCGCCCTCGCCGCCGACATGCAGAAGCTCTTCGAGTGCGACGACGTTCGCCAAAGACAATTGGCTGAAAACGGCGTGCAGTTCCTCAACTGCGATACCCATCTCCGAAGCCACCTCAAGCTCCGAAGGGGTCCGTCTGAGCTGGGCTTCCAAGGTGGCGTAGGCGCGTTCCACGGCTCGCGCCTTCTGTCGGACCGACCGCGGGATCCAGTCCAGAGCGCGAAGCTCGTCGATCATCGCCCCTCGGATGCGGGTGATGGCGTAGGTCTCGAACTTGATGGACCGCTCGATGTCGAACTTCTCGATCGCATCGATCAGCCCGAAGACCCCGGACGAGACGAAATCCGCCTGCTCCACATTGGACGGCAGCCCGACGCTGACCCGGCCCGCGACGTATTTCACCAGTGGCGAGTAGTGCAGGATCAACTGCTCACGCAGCCGCTCGTCCCCCGTGGACTTGTACGACCGCCACAGCTCCTCCAAAGAGGAGGGAGCGGGGGGCCGGACGGCGCCACGGGCAGCGCGGGGTACTGCCGCGCGGTCAGACCCGGAGGTGTGCTGTGGCATGGCGTTGCCTTGAGCCGTTCTGCTGTGAGGGGAGTCGGTGAGGGATCGACGAGCGTCTGGGCCAGGAGGGTGAGCGTAGCGTGACTGAACGGTCGCGGTGGGCGAAGGTCTGGTGAACGACCCGCTACGGGGTATCCACCGTCGACCACACCTCGAACCGGCACCGAGACATCACACGCCGGCCCTCAGACGCCACCCACGGGCCCGCAAAAGGTCCTCGACATCACCTTTTCACCCGAATGACCCAGGTCAAGAACCGCCTCGCCGCGCGTTCGACCCGCGGATCGCTTGATCCGTCAACTGCCAGTAGTCGCCATGGCGTTCGACGAAGCCCAGCGCATGCAGCCCGTAGAGCTTGCCGAGCGTCTCTTCCGGCACGGTCCCCGCGATCCGGGCGAGTCGCGCACAGTCAACCGCCCCTCGCGCCGGAACCGCTTCGAGCACCCGGGTGCTCAGCGCGTCCAGTAGATCCCGCGGAAGCACGGGCCCGCGTCGAGCCGGTGCGAGCTCGCCCATCTCCCCCACCAGTTCGACGATTTCATCGACGTCGGTGACCAGCACGCCCTCACCTCGCAGGAGTTCATGGACTCCTGCGGAGAGGCCGCTGGTGGCCGGGCCGGGGATCCCCATCGTGTGGCGCCCCAATCGCTGAGCACAGCGGGCCGTGACCAGGGAGCCGCTGCGGTACTGTGCCTCGATCACCACCGTGCCCCGAGTGAGCGCCGCGATGACGCGGTTGCGCAAGATGAACCGACTGGGCGTGGGGTGATCGCCAGGCGGCAACTCGCCCACGAGTAGGCCCTGTTCGGCGATCCGCCCGATCAACTCGGCATGACCCCGCGGATAGACCGTGTCCACACCGCAGGCGAGCACGGCCACGGTGGCGCCGTCCGCGCCCAGTGCCCCTCGGTGGGCTGCGCCGTCCACGCCGAACGCAGCCCCCGAGACCACGACCCAGCCGCGCTCGGCGAGCCCGGAGCCGAGCACCGCCGCCATGTGCGCGCCATAGGGGGTGCAGGCTCTGGCCCCGACGATCGCCACCGACCGTAGCGCCCAGGCCCTCAGGTCGGGGCGCCCCCGGACCCAGAGTCCCAGGGGTCTGGCGTCCCCGAGATCATCAAGCTGTGTCGGCCACTCCTGGTCACCGGGGCAGATGAAACGACCGCCTGCTTCATCGATGGCGGCCAGGTCACGGCTCGGGGCGGCCTCCCGTGCCCTTGCGCGGAGTGCTGCCAGACGGCGCGGTGTGGCTCCCGTCAATTCCACTGCGCCGGACTCGGGTCCGGCCAGTCTCGCCAGGAGCTCGGGGGCTCCGAACTCCCGGAGCCATCGACCGCCCCGCTCATCTCCGGGCTCGATCACACGAGTGAGGGCTGCTCGTGCCACCCGATCGGGGTCGTCCGCATCCGGCATCGTCTTGCTCTCCCTTCGTTCACACATGTTCGCCGCGGAGGACGCATTCACCTTCCTCGGCCCTCCTCCGTTGAGGACCACACCCACGGTTCGGACCTCCCACCCGCCTCGCCGTGGTTCCGCCCGCGCCCCCGCTTCTCCGGCACCCATCCGCCAGCCTCACCCGCATCCCGCATCCCGCATCCCGCATCCCGCATCAAGGCTGATCGCCCCCTCCCCCGGTCCTGACGTCATCCGCTCTCACCCCGGTACTCCTCACAGGCCCTCCTCCTGGCAGGTCCCGGTACTCCTGGCACGTCCTGATCTCTGGGCTGGGCCTTTCGCCGGCCCGCCACCCCTGGGCCTGAGCTCTGCCGTCCGGACCGCTCATCCGCAGTCCAGCCCGCTCGGTGGTCGCAGGGCCCGAGTTCGCGCACAGGCAACAGCCACGGCAGCCTCGGCGTCCGCCCGTCGCACGCCCAGAGCGCCGGATCTCGGCGTACAGCCAGCGGGGCATGCCCGCCCACTCAGGGGCCGCCTTCACCGACCCCTGGTGCCGACCCGTTGTGGCGTTCCTCGGGCCACCCCGGTGCGCAGGGCCAGCGCAAGATCGACATCAGTCTTCTCCGGCCGATCCCGATCTGCCAGGTCCGCCAGCGTCCAGGCCACCCGCAGCACCCGGTCCAGCCCGCGTGCCGTGAGCAGACCGCGCTCCATATCCCGTTCGGCCGCGGAAAGCGCCCCTGGACCGGCCCGCCACCGCGTCCGCAACTCATAGCCGGGCACTTCGCTGTTCACCCTCCAAGGGGTACCGGTCAACCGCGATCGGGCCCGTCCCCTCGCTGCCAGGACCCTGGCAGCGACCGCCGCGGTGGGCTCGCCGCCTCCTCCTGGCCCCAGAAGATCGCTTCGGCTGACGGGGCCGACTCCGACCCGGAGGTCGATGCGGTCGAGCAGGGGCCCTGACAGACGAGCCTGATAGCGCCGAACCACCGAAGGGGGGCACTCGCACCCTGCCCCGTTGACCGCGTGCCGCCCGCAGGGACAGGGATTCGCGGCGAGGATGAGCAGGAAGCGGGCAGGAAGCCTCACCACCCCGCCGCTCCGCGCCACCACCACATGGCCCGATTCCAGGGGCTGGCGCAGTGCGTCCAACGACTTGGCGGAGAACTCGGGCGCCTCATCCAGGAAGAGGACCCCGCGGTGGGCCAGAGAAACCGCGCCTGGCCTCGGAAGACCATTCCCGCCGCCGACGAGAGAGGGCATGGTCGCCGAATGATGGGGCGCACAGTAGGGAGCGGTGCGCACCAGAGGTTGATCGGGCGGCAGGATGCCCGCCACCGAGTGGACCGCCGTGACCTCCAACGCCTCCTCCTGGGTCAGGGGTGGCAGCACTCCGGGCAAACGCTCGGCAAGCATCGTCTTCCCTGCGCCCGGTGGTCCATGGAGCATCAGATGGTGCCCGCCCGCCGCGGCGACCTCAAGCGCTGTGCGCGCCATGTGCTGCCCCGCCACATCAGCGAGGTCGGCGCAACCGCCAGGAGACGCCCCGAGCCCGGTGCCCAGGCCCGCCCCGGGGACCATCAGTCCGGCCAGCGAACTGTCCGGGCTCCCTTCGGGCGCAGGGGCTTCGTCCGGGACCGGCTCATCGTTGAGCACGGCGATCAACTGGCGCAGGCTCCGCACGCCCAGTACGGAGACGCCCGGCACCAACGCGGCTTCCCCGGCGGTCTGCTCCGGTACGACGACCTGCCGGTATCCCGCCGCGGCAGCCGCGAGCACCGCGGGCAGCACCCCACGCACCGGCCGGACCCTGCCGTCCAGACCGAGTTCGCCGATCAGCACCAGATCGGCCATGGCACCGGGGTCGATGCGCCCCGAAGCCCCGAGCACCGCCGTGGCGATCGCCAGATCGAATCCGCTGCCTCCCTTGGGGACGGATGCCGGGCTCAGACCCACCGTCAGCTTCATCTGCGGCCACTCAGCCCCCGAGTTGACCATGGCTGCGCGCACCCGGTCGCGGCTCTCCACCAGGCTCTTGTCGGGCAGCCCCACCAGCGCGAAGGCCGGCACTCCCCGTTCCAAGTCCGCCTGGACCTCCACCAAGACGCCCTCGACGCCCACGAGCGCCACGGAGCAGGCCCGTGCGAAGGCCATCAGGCCACCCCTCGGACGTGTTCGACCAGCGGTGCTCCCCTTCGGGGCACGAGCACCGCAACCACATCGATCCGCACCCCGCCGGGCGGGGCTCCCCCCTGTTGCTGGAGCCAGCACTCGGCGAGGTGTTTCAGCCGATCGGACTTCGTGGGAGTGATCGCGGCCAGCGGTTGCCCGAAAGGCCCGGGCCTGCGGGTCTTCACCTCACAGATGACCAGGTCATCACCGTCGTGGGCCACGATGTCGATCTCGCCGACCCGTCCACAGCGCCAGTTCCGCGCCAGCACCGTCATTCCGGCTTCGGTCAGCAGCCGCGCCGCCAACTCCTCGCCGTACCGTCCCAGTGCCCCCGTACCGTTCATAGTCGGCACCACCTCCGGCACCGACTCTGACGGGTCACTCCCCTAGGTGTGGATCTTGGTGGACAACCGACCCATTGTGGATAACTCAGCCACTCGGAAGTTCGAGGTCGCTCTTGTTTAGCTCCTCGATGTTCACGTCCTTGAACGTCAGGACGCGGACCTGCTTCACGAATCTCGCAGGGCGGTACATGTCCCAGACCCAGGCGTCCGCCATCGACACCTCGAAGAACACCTCACCCTGGACCGAGTGCACCTGCATCTCGTAGTCATTGGTGAGATAGAAACGACGCTCGGTCTCGATCACGTATTTGAACAATCCGACGACGTCTCGATACTCCCGGTAGAGCTTCAGCTCCATCTCGGTCTCGTACTTTTCGAGGTCCTCGGCGCTCATGGCATGTTCCCCTTCAGCCTTACGTCCCCCTATTGTGCGCCAGCCCCACGGGCCCCTAGACGATTTCGGGGGCCAGGACGACCGGCGTGCTCGGAGGACCCTCGGCGAGCAGCGTGCGCAGCAGCTCGGCGAGCTTGGTCGGGTACACCGTCTCACGCGTCGAGGACAGTTCGGCGGAGGTCCACCACCTCAGACCCGTGACGCTGCGCTGCTCCAGTGCGGTGAGTGCGCGCGGGCCCGTCACGGTCTGGGTGGTGCGTGCCAAGAAGTACCACTCGTCCTGGTCCCACCGCCTGCCGTCGAAGAGGAAGGAGCAGTACCGCTGCCAGAGCACCGGCCCCCACTGCACATCCGTGATCCCCGTTTCCTCGGCCAGTTCGCGCAGTGCGGCCTCCTCACGGGTCTCATCGCCTTCCAGTCCGCCCCCAGGAGTGAACCACCAGGAGTCGGTGGGGTCGTCCGGCTCACAGCCGTGCATCAGCAAGATGCGGTCCTGGGGGTCGAGGAGGACCACACGAGCCACCTTCCTCAGGCGTTCGCCCGAGGTCAGGGATCCATCCGCTGCTGTCAGTGCCTCGTCCGATCGGCCCGCAACAGCCTCGGAGCTCTCGCGATCATCGCCCGCCGGGGTGCCCCGGCTGGTGTCGCCGTTCCTCGCGCCACCCGCCTGTGGTTCCTCACCCGATCCGGCCACGACTTCGCCCTCTGGCGGCGGCTGGCGGCGTTGTCGCTCCGCGTACTCCTGGTACTCCTGGTACTCCTGGTACTCCTGCGTCTCGTCATCCGGCATCCGCGGACACCCTCCCCCGTCGACGTCCAAGGAGTCCTCGCGTCAACGGCCCCCAGGCCGCCCCACCGAAGATCAGCACCGCCCCGACCAGCACCGACCCCACGATCAGCTTCACCGGCCCGGGTCGTGACACCCCGCCCGGCAGCTGTGCGAAGCTCTGCGGTCGCTCCAACACTCCCCCGTCCAGGGGCCAGGCGACCGCGTCCAGCCGTGCCTCCACTGCGGAGCGGGCGACCGATCCCTGTCCGGGGTCCTCAAGGTGGGTACGGGAGTCCAGGGAACCGATCCGCTCGTCGCCCAGCAGGAAGAGCTGCCCCGCGGGCACCTTGGCGGTGAAGTTGCCGGGCGATGCGGGGACGGCGTCAGGCAGATACGGTTCCTCGATCGCAACGCCGTTGACGGTGAGCTTCCGGCCGTCGCCACAGCAGGCGACCTCGTCACCGCCGACGGCGACCACCCTCTTGACCATGGGCAGATCGCCCCAGCCGGCATCCCGGAAGACGACGATGTCACCGCGCCGAACCTCGTCACCGTCGATCCGTTGTGCGAGCACCCGGTCTCCGATCTCGACCGTGGGCGCCATGGAGTCCGTCGGCACGGTGTACGGCCGGTAGACGACAGCGCCCCAGGCGAAGCCCCCGAGGAAGAGCACACAGCCGACGGCCACGGCCACGCTCGACAACACATGGCCGAGCCGGCCGCGGCCGTCATCCGTCTGTATCGTTCCCATGCCCCTCCTCACCCCGACCGACCATCGAACGGCGGGGAGACGGGCTTCCCGTGGCGGTCACTGGCCGATCCGTGAACTGGGACGGAACCCTATCGGGGGGTGGACCCGACGGTCAGCCGCTTCCTGCGCCACAGCACGATCGGCACGGCACCGAGGGCTCCCATCGCCAGCGGCGCGGACGAGACCGCGACGGACGCTGCGGCGTTCAGACCGGACTGGTCGAAGGTGGACGGGATGGGCAGCGTCGCCCAGCGGTTGACCGGCCATGCCACGACCACGGCCCGACCGACGACCTTGTCGACGGGGACGAAGCCCTCGTTGACGTCCTCCATGTGGTACCGGGAGTCCTTGGAGTTCTGGCGGTGGTCGCCCATCACCCAGATCCGGTCCTTCGGCACCTTGAACGGACCGAACGGCTGGTCGTCACAGGCGGTGTTGCCGGGGTAGATGTACGGCTCGTCGAGCACCTTGCCGTTGACCTTGACCGGTCCGCCCTTACGACACTCGATCGTGTCGCCCTCGATGGCGATGGTCCGCTTGATCAGGTCCTTCTCCTCCGCCGACGGCATCAGACCGATGAAGCTGAGGAACTTCTGCAATACGTTCGGCTCGGGCGTCGCCTCGCCGTCCAGCCAGTTGCCGGGGTCATGGAAGACCACGACCTCACCGCGCTCGGGCTCGGAGCCGAACCACGGGGTGAGCTTGTCCACCAGCACCCGGTCACCGCGCTGGAGGGTGTTCTGCATCGAGTCCGAAGGAATCGAGAACGCCTGTACCAGGAAGGTCTTGATCAGCAGCGCGAGAATCAGCGCGATGCCGACCAGGAGGGGCAGTTCCTTCCAGAAGGAGCGCTGCTTCTTCCCTCCATGGTCATCACCCCCGACATCACCGGGGGGATCGTCGAACGAACCGGACGAACCGTCCTTCGAGGGCTCCCCGTCCAGATCGCCCGTCGCCGGCGGGGATGGCTCGGCGGGCCTCCCCGGCCTGTCATCCGGCTGCTCGTGTCCGGACCGTGCGCCGACCGCCACGTCCCCCACATCCACTCCTCACTCCGTTGCCGACCGCCTACCCCGAAGAAGGAGCAGACCTACTACTCCCATAACGAGCGGAAGTTCCGCAGGGCGCGGGAGCGGGACCATTCCCTTGTGATCCTGGGACGACACACTATTCGACTCACGCAGCGCCGCCGTCGCCCCACCCGTCGCGTTGGGGACGGACGCGTAGGTATCGGGCTCTTCCAGCCTGCGCCAGTGCTTGACCGGCCAGGCGATCACCACGGCGCGGCCGACCACCTCCTTCTCGGAGACCGTGCCGCTGTACTCCCGATCCATGTGGGCGCGCGAGTCGGCCGAATTTGATCGGTGGTCGCCCATGACGAAGAGGCGTCCCGGCGGCACCTTTACTTCGAAGGTCAGCGCCGACGGCACATTGCCCGGATTGAGGTACGGCTCCACGAGTGGTACGCCGTTGACGGTGACGCGGCCCTTCTCGTCACAACACAGCACGGTGTCGCCGCCGATGCCGACGACCCGCTTGATCAGGTCCTGCTCCTCGTCCGATGGCAGCAGGCCGATGAAGGTGAGCCCCTGTTTGATCTGTTTGACCCCGATCGGGTCCTTCTTCTTGCTGGTGGTGTCCTGTTCCCGGAGCCAACCGCCCGGGTCCTTGAAGACGACCACGTCGCCGCGTCGGGGCTTGGATCCGAACCAAGGGGTGAGCTTGTCCACCAGCACCCGGTCCTGGATCTTGATCGTCTGTTCCATCGAACCGGAGGGGATCACGAACGCCTGCACCAGGAAGGTCTTGAGGACCAGGGCGATCACCAGGGCCACCACGATGAGCAGCGGGATTTCCTGGAGGGCGGAGCGCCGTCGTTTGCGGCGCACCTTCTTGGCCAGTTTGCGTCGCTCCGCGCGTCCCGGCAACTGCCTGTTCCCGTCCTCGGGCGATCGTGTCCCGGTGGGGAGCCGGGTATCGGTCCTGGGTGCAGCGTGCCGTCCTCGGTTACCCATCTATGCCGCCGGGCCGGCCCGAACCGACGGGCGCAGCCGCTCGGTCGCTCGTGGACCTGTGGGACGAGGGGGAGTCCGGAACGCGACCGAAGGCCGAGGTCCGTTCCACGGACGTCCAGTGCCCGATGGGCCAGATGATCCAGTCCGCCCGCCCGACGACCTTCTCCACCGGAACCATGCCTCCACCAGGGCTACCGAGGTGATCACGGGAGTCGCTGGAGTCGCTCCGGTGATCTCCCATGACCCAGAGGGTCCCCTCCGGGACGACGATGTCGAACGCGACCTCGGAGGCCGTATCGCCGGGATACAGATAGTCCTCATCAACCGCCGTGCCGTTCACCTGGACCCTGCCCCCTTTGTCACAGCAGACCACCCGGTCACCACCCACACCGACCACACGCTTCACGTAGTCCGTGTCGGTCGGGTCAGCGAGGCCGATCGCCGTGAGCACACCCCGTGCCGCGACGCTGACCGGATTCTCTTCCAAGTCTTCCCGAACAAACGAGCCCCTACCGTCGAAGACGATCACATCTCCGCGCTTGGGTTCCGCCCCGAAACGGTACGCCAACTTGTTGGCGAGGACTCGGTCACCAGGGCGGAGGGTCGGTGTCATGGACCCGCTGGGAATCTGGAAGGGCTGGGCGACGAAGTGGCTGAAAAGCAACACCACACTGATGAGAGCCACGGCCAGCAGGGCGGCTCGGCGCCAGGAGAACGCGGCGAACCGCGCCCAAGAAGACGGTTCCGCACCGGCTCCGACACCAGTAGCGCCATCGCCATCGGGATCAGAATCGGCGGCTGCCTGCGGTGTCCCCTCCGCGCCCACCGGGTGCGACGACCCCTCCAACGACTCGCCCGCATCGGGGCCGTGGGAGGGGTCGCGCTCGGTGTGCTTCGCTTCGGTGTCCATCGAGGGCGAAGCCTATCCGGCCCCGCTGTGGAGGCGGATGGCGAGCAACCCAGGGTGTGCCGTCGCCCCGGGAACGCAAAAACCGGGCCACCGCGATGCGGTGACCCGGCTACCGTCGACGCCCGAAAGGCGCGACGGCTCAGTTGTCGCGCTTCTCCTTGATCTTCGCGGCCTTGCCGCGCAGCTCACGGAGGTAGTACAGCTTGGCGCGGCGGACGTCACCGCGCGTGACCAGCTCGATCTTCTCGAAGATCGGGCTGTGCACCGGGAAGGTGCGCTCAACGCCGACGGAGAAGGAGACCTTGCGAACGGTGAAGGTCTCGCTGACGCCAGCGCCCTGGCGACGAATGACGACACCCTTGAACTGCTGGATACGGGAGCGGTTGCCCTCGATGACGCGAACGTGAACGTTCACGGTGTCACCGGGACGGAATGCCGGGACGTCAGTCCGCAGCGAGGCGGAGTTGACGACGTCGAGCACGTGCGACATGTTCGTCTGCTTTCTTCGCGATGCCACAGGTCATCAGCGGGAGAGAGGATGAGATTCTGAGGACCGCTGCGTCGAAGCGGGCGTCGTGTCCCCCTGTGGCAGGGGCGCGCGCCGGACGTACGGCAGCTGCCTATTCTTCCACGGCTCCCGGCCTGCGCCAAAATCCGCCGTCTGCCACCGGGGCCCAGCCCAGGATGGAGAGGATCTCCCGGTCCTTCTTGTCGAAGTCGGCCGGGTCACAGCGTTCGAGCAGATCGGGCCGGTTGAGGGCGGTGCGGCGCAATGCCTCGTCCCGCCGCCAGCGGGCGATCTTCCCATGGTGCCCACTGACCAGTACGTCCGGAATGGCACGGCCCCGCCAGGTCGGCGGCTTGGTGTAGACGGGCCCTTCCAACAGGTTGGCCATGGCACCGGGGGCGAAGGAGTCGTCGCGGTGGGACTCGGCATTGCCGAGGACGCCCGGCAGCAGCCTGGCCACCGCCTCGGTCATCACGAGTACGGCCGCTTCTCCCCCTGCGAGGACGTAGTCGCCGATGGAGACCTCGTACACGGGCATCCGGGTGGCGTACTCGTCGATGACCCTGCGGTCGATTCCCTCGTAGCGGGCCGGGGTGAAGATCAGCCAAGGGCGGGTGGAGAGTTCGACGGCGACTTCCTGGGTGAACGGCCGCCCGCTGGGGGTGGGAACCACCAGGACGGGGCCCTGTGCCCCGGATTCGTAGCCGCCGGCCAGTACCTCGTCCAGGGCCTGGCCCCAGGGCTCGGTCTTCATCACCATGCCCGGGCCGCCGCCGTAGGGGGTGTCGTCGACGGTG
This sequence comes from Streptomyces sp. NPDC059256, assembly GCF_042753785.1. Classification (NCBI taxonomy): domain Bacteria; kingdom Bacillati; phylum Actinomycetota; class Actinomycetes; order Kitasatosporales; family Streptomycetaceae; genus Streptomyces; species Streptomyces sp. NPDC059256. The sequence goes on from NZ_JBHYZO010000001.1 coordinate 119,353, forward strand.
TTGTGCCGGTCGAAGGTCCACTGGCGCAGATCGTGCACCCGCACGTCGAGCTGTCCGCGGGCACGGGCCTTGCCGACGAGGGAGACGTTCAGGGGTTCCAGGTACTCGGGGAAGATCGTGACGACGTCGAGCCGCATCAGGCATCGCCCTCGGGGGCGCGGCCGGTGTCGGAAGAGGGGGATCCACCGGCCTCATCGCCCGGGTGCCGCGGCGACGAGTCCGCGTCACGGGCGGAGGCGATCTCGGCACGGTCGTCGATCAACCCGGGCGGGGGGTCGATCACGGCGCGCTGCTCTTCGAGGTCGATCTCGACGACGATCTCCTCCACGAAGGGGATCATCGTCTCGCTGCCGTCCTCGCGCTCCACGATCAGCAGATCCTGGGAGGCCAGATGGCTGATCTCCGTGATCCGGCCGACCTCGGCGCCGTCGACGGTGACCACATCGAGGTCGATGAGCTGGTGGTCGTAGTACTCGTCCGGGTCGTCGGGCTGCTCCTCGGGGTCCACCTCGGCGATCAGCAGGGTGTTCCGGAGGGCTTCGGCGCCGGTGCGGTCCCGTACGCCTGCGAACCGCAGCAGCAGCCGGCCGCTGTGCACCCGGCCGGTTTCGATCGTCAGCGGTCCGATGCCGGCCGGGTCGGTGGCCAGTACCGCCCCGGGGGCGAGCCGCTGTTCCGGCTCGTCCGTGCGCACATCGACGGTGACCTCGCCCTTGATGCCATGGGCGCGGCCGATCCGGGCGACTACCAACTGCACTTCGCACTCTCTCCTGTCACGGGCCCTGAGAACGTCAACGGACATCGACGCATGAGCCACCGCTGCCACCGGACGCCGATTTGACCGGCGTCCGGTCGGTGACGACCGCGGATCCGGACGACCACGGTGGTCGGTACGACTACGGGCCGGGGACGGCCAGGAGGCCATCCCCGGCCCGAGCCGGTGTTTCACTGGATCAGCGGACCTGGTCCACATCGACGAGGTCGACACGGATGCCACGGCCGCCGATGGCGCCCACGACGGTACGGAGGGCACGGGCGGTACGGCCGTTGCGACCGATCACCTTACCGAGATCATCGGGATGAACCCGGACCTCAAGCACCCGTCCGCGGCGCAGATTGCGCGAGGCGACCTGCACATCGTCGGGGTTGTCGACGATGCCCTTCACGAGGTGCTCAAGAGCCTCCTCGAGCATGCTCAGGCCTCAGTCGACTCAGCGGCGGACGCAGAGGTGTCTGCCGCCTCGTCCGCCTTCTTGTCGCTCTTCTTCGCCTTCGGCGTGATGGCCTCGCCCTTGGGCTCGCCGGCCTCAAGGGCCTTGGCGAACTCGTCGAACGCGGCACGCTTGTTCGCCTTGGGCTCGGCCACCAGCAGCGGCGCCGGGGCCGGGAGGCCCTTGTGCGCCTGCCAGTCACCGGTGAGCTTCAGGATCGCGAGGACGGGCTCGGTCGGCTGCGCGCCGACGGAGAGCCAGTACTGCGCGCGCTCCGAGTTGACCTCGATGCGGGAGGGGTTCTGCACCGGGTGGTACAGGCCGATCTCCTCGATGGCCCGGCCGTCACGGCGGGTACGGGAGTCGGCGACGACGATGCGGTAGTGAGGCGAACGGATCTTGCCCAGACGCTTCAGCTTGATCTTGACTGCCACGGAAGTGGTGTCTCCTGGTCTTGACGTGGTTGGGCACAACAAGATGCCACGTGGGGTTGCGGCACTCGGGTGCCCGGTGGACGCGTCAGCCGGAGGAGAGAGGGGTCCTGGTCGGCCGTCGAGTACAGCTATTCATTGTGCCACACGTCGCATATGCGCTTCCCCCGGACCTGCACCGCCCCCGTCGGGCGGCCGGACCGAGGTCAGCTCGCCGCGGCGACCGGCTCGGGGATGCGGAAGGGCTTGCCGCAACCTCCGCACACGATGGGTGCCTGGGCGAGGACCGACGGCACCACACGGACGTTGCGACCGCAGTCGCAGACCGCCTTGACCCGCACACCGCCACCGGACGACCCGTGCCGGGCCGCAGGGCCGCGGAACGAGCGCTTGGTGTCGGAGGCCGTGGCGACCGTGTGCGCCTTCAGGGCACGCTGTAGTCGCTCCATTGTGGGGCGGTAGCGGCGCTTGGCCTCGGGGTTCAGCACGACCAGCGAGAAGCCACTGCTGGGATGCGGCTCGTCGGCGTGGTCGAGGCCCATCTCCTCGGCGATCGCGAGAAAACGACGGTTGTGATAGCGGCCGGCGCGTGAGGTGTCACGGACGCCTCGCGCAGCGGCAATGCCGTGGACTGCTTCATGAAGCAGTCGCTCGAAGGAGAGTTCGGCGCCGCAAGCGGACGAGGACTCTCCGATCAGGGACTCTGGCGCGGCGAGATCTGGCAGTTCAGGGTGGTGCCGCTGAATATCGGCCCATGCCTGTGCCAGCTCTGCGGCGAGAACAGGTGGTGTCGTGCTCACGTCGTGATAACGAGCCTGACGGCCCCCGGGTTCCATTACGGGGCATCTCAAATATTTTGCACGTACCAGTCAGTTGGAGATGATGCGTCCTGACGGGGCGGGTCAGCAGAATCTACGGAGAAGCGGCACAGCTCGCCCCAAGGTGGCATGTAGTGCCTCCGTGGATGTACTGGTCCTGGCGTACGAATTTTGGGCGTGCACCGGGATGCACAGGAACATCTTCCGCGCACGGGCATCCCGGTGGGGTGGTTTTCCACCGGCCCGAAAGACAACGGTGACCGCCCCCGGGCCCTGCGAGCGGTGCGCCCGGCGGTTCCCCGCCGTGCACCCAGGCCGAAGCCTCCCCGCGAAGCACCCTGGCCCGCCGCTGCTCCGCCCCTGATCTGCCACGGAGAACGCGGCCCAGCCCCGGATCACCTTTCGCTGATCATGGACGCATCCCCGGTGGAGCACCCCGTCCATGGGTCCCCGGCGAGATCGGGACCGAGCAGGGCTGCCCCGATCCCGGGTTCGCCCCGCATCGAAGAACGGCCGAAAGGGGCCGAAGCCTCAAGGAGCCGCACCGTCTCCCTGAGGTCGGGAACCAACCGGGCACACGGTCGATCAGTACGCCCGGCCCACGACGGCGAGGGTGCCGGGGGCATCGTCCTCGGCGGGTACCGAGCCGTCCTCCGTGATCAGACAGCGCACCGACACACCCCGCTCGGCCAGGGCAGCCTCGCCGTCCTGACCCAGCACCGACCAGGGAATCCGCGCCCAACCACCGGCCAGGGCCGCCTGCGCCGCATCCTCGATCACGGTGACGTCGCTGGTACGGGACTCCCTCCGCTCCCGCGACTGCCGCAGCAATACGGCCTGGTCCTCATCGAGCAGTGCGGGAACGCGCGCCGCCAGGGTGTCGATGTGCACCGGCTCCTTGCCGCCCGCAATGCGGCGGACGAGCATCGCGGTCCCGTCCGCCAGGTCGCGCGGCCCCACTTCGACCCGTACGGGTACGCCCTTCAGCTCCCAGTCCACCGCGCGCCGGCCGAAGGGGGTGTCGATCCGGTCGTCGACCTGGACGCGCACACCGACCGCCCGGAGCCGATCACCGATCTCGTGGACCGCCGCGACGGACTCGTCGCCCTTGATGGCCATGACGACGACCTGAACGGCCGCGAGCCGGGGCGGTACGCGCAGTCCGTCGTCGTCGCCGTGGGACATGATCAATCCACCGATCATCCGGGTGGAAGCGCCCCACGAGGTCTGCCAGACGAACTCCTGCTGGCCCTCCTTCGAGAGGTACCTGGTGTGGAAGGCACGGGCGAAGTTGGTGCCGAGTTCATGGCTCGTGCCCATCTGGAGCGCCTTGCCGTCGCCCATCATCCCTTCGAGGGTGAGGGTGTTGATGGCTCCGGCGAACCGCTCCCTGGGGGTCTTGCGACCGAGCAGCACGTCGATGCCGAGGACGTTGACCATGAAGTCCGCGTACACCTCGCGGTGGATGTGGGCGGCGTAGTCGCGCGCCTCCTCCTGGGTGGCGTGCGCGGTGTGGCCCTCCTGCCAGAGGAACTCGGTCGTACGGAGGAAGACGCGCGGACGCATCTCCCAGCGCACGACGTTGGCCCACTGGTTGATCAGCAGCGGCAGGTCCCGGTAGCTCTGCACCCACTTGGCGAAGTAGTCGTTGATGATCGTCTCGGAGGTGGGGCGGACCACGACGGGTTCGTCGAGTTCCTTGCCGCCGCCGTGGGTGACGACCGCCAGTTCGGGTGCGAAGCCTTCGACGTGCTCGGCTTCCCGGGTCAGATAGGACTGCGGGATGAAGAGGGGGAAGTAGGCGTTCTGGGCACCGGCGGCCTTGATCCGGGCGTCCAACTCCTGCTGCATCCGCTCCCACAGGCCGTAGCCGTACGGCCGGATGACCATGGTGCCGCGTACCGGGCCGTTGTCCGCCAACTCGGCCTTGGTGATGAGGTCTTGGTACCAGCGGGGAAAGTCGTCCGACTGCGGGGTGAGTACGGGTGCCTTGGCCATGGCGCGCATCGTACAGCGATGGGGGCCGCTCATCGGCGGGGCTCGAAGGTGGACGCCGCGGCTGCTATACCGGCGCGGAGGAGCGGGCGCAGAGACGACTGCGGCACCCGCTCGCAGGGAGTCGGGTGCCGCAGTCGTCAGCCGTCGACCGGTGCGTCGAACCGGGTCAGCCCATGAACTTCTTGAACTCGTCCGGCAGTTCGAAGTTCTTGTCCTCCGCGGCCGGAAGGCCGAAGGCGCCGCCCTGTGCGGCCTGCTCCCGCTTCTCGGCTGCGGCCTCTTCCTCGGCCTTGCGCTTCATCGGGTTGCCGCTGCGGCGCTTGCCCTTGGCCTGCTTCTGCTGCTTGCGCTGACGTCCCGCACCGCCGCCCATGCCGGGGATGCCCGGCATCCCGGGCATCCCGCCGCCCTGCGCCATCCTCGACATCATCTTGCGGGCCTCGAAGAACCGCTCGACGAGGGACTTCACGGCGCTGACCTCGACACCCGAACCCTTGGCGATCCGGGCCCGGCGCGAGCCGTTGATGATGGTCGGGTCGTGGCGCTCACCCGGGGTCATCGACTTGATGATGGCGGCCGTACGGTCGACATCGCGCTCGTCGATGTTGTTGATCTGGTCCTTCATCTGGGCCATGCCGGGCAGCATCCCGAGCAGCTTGCTGATGCTGCCCATCTTCCTGACCTGCTCCATCTGCGCCAGGAAGTCGTCGAGCGTGAAGTCCTTGCCCTTGCTGCTCGCCAGTTTGGAGGCCATCTTGGCGGCCTCTTCCTGGCTGAAGGTCCTCTCGGCCTGCTCGATCAGGCTCAGTACGTCGCCCATGCCGAGGATGCGGGACGCCATCCGGTCGGGGTGGAACGCGTCGAACTCGTCCAGCTTCTCGCCGTTGGAGGCGAACATGATCTGGCGGCCGGTGACGTGCGCGATGGAGAGCGCCGCACCACCGCGGGCGTCGCCGTCGAGCTTGGAGAGGACGACGCCGTCGAAGCCGACGCCGTCACGGAACGCCTCGGCGGTGTTGACCGCGTCCTGGCCGATCATCGCGTCGACGACGAAGAGGATCTCGTCGGGGCTGACGGCGTCGCGGATGTCCGCGGCCTGCTGCATCAGCTCCTGGTCGATGCCGAGCCGGCCGGCGGTGTCGACGACGACCACGTCGTACTGCTTGGCCCGGGCGTGCTCCAGGGAGTCCTTGGCGACCTGGACGGGGTCTCCGACGCCGTTGCCCGGCTCGGGCGCGTACACGGCGACACCGGCGCGCTCGGCGACGACCGAGAGCTGGTTGACGGCGTTCGGACGCTGGAGGTCACAGGCGACCAGCAGCGGGGAGTGGCCCTGCTCCTTGAGCCAGCGGCCGAGCTTGCCGGCGAGGGTGGTCTTACCCGCACCCTGGAGACCGGCGAGCATGATGACCGTCGGCGCGGTCTTGGCGAAGCGCAGCCGACGGGTCTCGCCACCCAGGATGGAGACCAGTTCCTGGTTGACGATCTTGATGAACTGCTGGCTCGGGTTGAGCGCCTTGGAGACATCGGCGCCCCGGGCTCGCTCCTTGACGCTCGCGATGAAGGCCCGTACGACGGGGAGGGCGACATCCGCTTCGAGCAGGGCGATACGGATTTCCCGGGCCGCGCCGTCGATGTCCGCCTCGCTGAGGCGACCCTTGCCCCTCAGGGTTTTGAAGGTATTCGCCAAGCGGTCGGAAAGAGTGTCGAACACGGCGCTCGTCGGTCCTCAGAGTCGGGGGCAGTGGGAATCGCCCTCCAGAGTATCCGGCCCGGCCGGATGTGTGCCCGCGCCGTCGTCGGCACCGGCTCGCACCGGTGTCCGTACGGGCCCGGCCACCCCGGTCCGGGCTCGGGGGCGGGCCGGACTCAGCCGAGTTGCCGCTCGATGGAGCGCGCGAGTTCGGCGGCTGCGGACGCCGCCAGCGGGCGGCCGGTCAGATCGGTGACGTAGAAGGCGTCCACGGCGTTCGCGCCCAGGGTGGACACATGGGCACTGCGCACCCGTACGCCTCCCTCGCCCCCTTCGTCGAACGCGAGTCCGATGCGATGGAGCAGCCCCGGGGCGTCCTGGGCCCTGACCTCGATCACCGTCGCGTGGTGGGAAGCGGCGGGGACGACCCTCACCCGCGGGGGCGGCGCCCCCGCTCCTCGTCTGCGCGGATAGGCGGCCTCACGTTCGGCCAGCCTGGCCGCGATGTCCAGCTGTCCCTGGAGGACCCGTACGAGATCGCTGCGCAGCCGGGCCGCTTGGGGCAGCGAGCCGTACGCCGCCGCGACCCGCCAGGCCAGGACGAGCGCGCTCTGCTCGCCTCCAGCGGGCGGCGGCCCCACCGTCCTCAGTTCTGCGGATCGGACCGTGAGCCGGTGCAGTGCCAGCAGCCCGGCGACCGCCGGCAGGATTCCCGGCCGGTCGGGGAGCGCGATCGACAACTGCGCGCCGACGGGTTCCGGTTCGTCTTCGGGCGAGGCCACCGAGCCGGGTTCGGCCTGGGCCGTCAGGGAGAGGACGGGGCCACCGGTGCGCAGTGCCTCGACGGCGAGGCGTTCGTGGTCGGCCGTGAGCGCGGTGGGTGCCGGGCGCTCGGCCCCGCCCGTGCCGACGAGCGCCTCGGCCACCCTGGCGGCGAGATCGGCGACCAGGAGGCCGCGCCAGCCGGACCAGGCCGCAGGTCCTGTGGCCAGCGCATCGGCCTCGGTCAGGGCGTGGAGCAGTTCCAGGACGGTGGTGGAGCCGACGGCCCCGGCCACCGAGCGCACGGTAGCCGGGTCCGCCAGATCGCGTCGGGTGGCGGTCTGCACGAGCAGGAGATGGTGTCGCACGAGCGTGGCGACGATCTCGGCGTCCGCTCGGTCGAAACCGATCCGGAGAGCCATGTCCCGGGCGATGGTGGCGCCGACCGTCGAGTGATCGCCCGGCCAGCCCTTGCCGATGTCATGGAGGAGCGCGGCGATCAGCAGGAGATCGGGGCGGCCGACGCTGCGGGCGAGCGCCGAGGCCCGAACAGCGGTCTCCACGAGATGGCGGTCGACGGTCCAGGTGTGGACGGCGTTGCGCTGGGGGCGGCAGCGGACGCGTTCCCAGTCGGGCAGGAGCCGGGTGATCAGGCCCTCGGCGTCCAGCGCCTCCCAGACCGGTACGGCGGACTCCCCCGCGCCCAGCAGGGTGATGAACTCCTCCCGCGCCTGGGCGGGCCAGGGCAGTGGGAGCGGCGGGCACTCGGCGGCGAGGCGGCGGGCCGCGTGCGGGGAGAGCGGCAGACCGGCCTGGGCGGCGGCTGCTGCGGCCCGCAGGGGGAGTACGGGGTCACGATCGGGCCGGACGGTTCGGGCGAGGACGGCTTCCCCGTCCTGTTCGACGACCCCTTCGGCCAGCGGGGTCCGCTCGGGTTCCGTGCGTCGCCGGGGCCGCAGCCGGGGGCGGGTGCTCCTGGCCCCCAGCACCCGGTGCACCTCGCGCCAGGTGACATCGCTGGCGTACGACATCGTCTGGGCAGCTTCGTACACCTGGCGCAGCAGCGTGTCCGCGTCCAGGAGGCCGAGTGCAGCGGCGACCTGGTCCTGTTCCTGGAGTGCGAGCCGGTCGGTGGCGCGTCCGGTGGTCAGATGGAGGGCGTCGCGGGTGTCGAGGAGGGTGCGGCGGGCCCGGTCGAGGCCCCGACGGGGTGCGTCGGCGATCCAGGAGGCGGCGACGGCGCGCAGGGCGGTGGAGTCGCGCAGCCCGCCGCGGGCCTCCTTGAGGTCGGGTTCGAGGAGGTAGCGCAGTTCGCCCTGGCGCTCGGCACGTTCACGGCCGAGTTCATGGAGCGCCGGCAGCCGGCTCGGAGCCCGGTTGCGCCAGTCGGCGAGGACGGCTGTGCGCAGGGCGGCGACCAGTCCGAGTTCTCCTGCGACCGCCCGGGCGTCCAGGAGGCCGAGTTGGACCTTGAGGTCGTCGGCCGCCGTCTTGAGCGCCTGGCCGGGGGTGCGGACGGAGTGGTCGAGGGCGAGCCCGAGGTCCCAGACGGGGTACCAGAGGCGGTCCGCGAGGGCGGCGAGGGCGCCGCGGTCCGCGCTGCCGTCGTGGAGGAGCAGCAGGTCGAGGTCGCTGCGGGGGGAGAGTTCGCCACGGCCGTAGCCACCGGTGGCCACGAGTGCGGCGGTGTGGATGCCGGTGGCGCGGCAGGCGGAGCGGAAGAGGGCGGCGAGCCACTGGTCGGTGAGTGCGGCGAGGGCGGCGCGGCGCGCCGGCCCGGTCTGCTCCCCGTCGTTGAGGAGGTGCAGCCGGGCCGCCGCGTAGCCACGGGGTCCCGAGTCTTCCGTTTCGGTGCTCACTACCGTGCTCGACACCCGTTCGGCCTTTCTCGCTGTTCTTTCCTGCTCAGGGCTGTCCCGTTGATCCGCGGTGGATCACGGGCCAGTCCTAGAGCGCGTCCGGGCCGCGTTCGCCGGTGCGCACCCTGACCGCGGTCTCGACCGGGACGCTCCACACCTTTCCGTCGCCGATCTTGTTGGTGCGGGCGGCCTTGACGATGACGTCGATGAGCTGTTCGGCGTCATCGTCCTCGGCCAGGACCTCGATACGGATCTTGGGCACCAGGTCGACGGTGTACTCGGCACCCCGGTAGACCTCGGTGTGTCCCCGCTGCCGGCCGTATCCACTGGCTTCGGTGACGGTGAGCCCCTGGACCCCGAAGGCGGAGAGCGCCTCCTTGATCTCGTCGAGCCGATGTGGCTTCACGACGGCCGTGATGAGCTTCATGCGTCCACCTTCTTGTTCTGGGTCGCGGTGATGACCTCGGTGGGTACGGCCAGGGGCTTGCGGGAAGCCGTGCCACCGCCGGCGCCGCTGAAGTCGTACGCGGATTCGGCGTGCTCGACCTGGTCGATTCCGGAGATCTCGGTGTCCTCGTCGACCCGCATGCCCATCGTCCGGTCGAGGAGGAAGGCGAGCAGGGCGGAGACGACCAGAGAGTAGGCCAGTACGGAGAAGACACCGATGGCCTGCTTGCCCAATTGCTCCAGCCCGCCGCCGTAGAAGAGTCCCTTGACGTCGGACTGCACGCCTCCGGTGGCGAAGAAGCCCACGAGGAGGGAGCCGATGACACCGCCGACGAGGTGGACGCCGATGACGTCGAGCGAGTCGTCGTAGCCGAGCTTGAACTTGAGTCCGACGGCCATGGCGCACAGGACTCCCGCGATGGCACCGATGGCGATGGCGCCCAGCGGCGAGCACGAGCCGCCGGCGGGGGTGATCGCGACGAGTCCCGCGACCGCTCCGGAGGCCGCGCCGAGCGTGGTGCAGGCGCCGTGCCGGATCTTCTCGTACGCCAACCAGGCGAGCATGGCGGCGGCCGTGGCGACCTGGGTGTTGACGAACATCACCGCGCCGACGCCGTCGTCGTTGCCCAGCCACGAACCGGCGTTGAAGCCGAACCAGCCGAACCACAGGAGGGCCGCGCCCAGCATCACGAGGGGCAGGCTGTGCGGACGCATCGGGTCCTTCTTGAAGCCGATGCGCTTTCCGATGACGAGGATCACGCCGAGGGCCGCGGCTCCGGCGTTGATGTGGACGGCGGTACCGCCCGCGAAGTCGATGACCCCCATCTCGAAGAGCCAGCCGCCGGAGCCCCACACCCAGTGGGCGACGGGGAAGTAGACGACGGTGGCCCACAGGGCGATGAACAGGGCCCAGGCACTGAACTTGACCCGGTCCGCGAGCGCACCACTGATCAGGGCGGGGGTGATGACGGCGAACATGAGCTGGAAGACGGCGAAGACGTAGACCGGGATCGTGTAGCCGTCCCAGAGCTCGGTGAGGCCGATACCGCTGAGCCCGACGTACTCGGACGACCATCCGATCAAGGAGCCGGTGTCGGTGCCGAAGGCGAGGCTGAAGCCGTAGAGCACCCACAGGATGGTGACGATGCCGAGGCTGATGAAGCTCATCATCAGCATGTTGAGGGTGGATTTGACGCGGACCATGCCTCCGTAGAAGAAGGCGAGGCCGGGGGTCATCAGCATGACCAGGGCGGAGCAGATCAGCAGGAAGCCGGTGTTGGCGGCTGAGAGTGCCGGTGTTTCTGCGGCAAGCGTCGAGATGCCAGGGGGCATCGGCGTCTCCTCGTCGTCGTGCGGCCTCGTGCGGCGTGCGGGCAGCGCCGGAACGGTTCGGCGGCGGGCCGGTGGTTATGCGCCAGACAGTGGCCGGGTGCGGTTTCCACCGATGCCACCCGATGTTTCGCCGCGGTGACGATGAGATGGGGTGTGTTACGCCACGGTGAACGCCCCTGTCGTGCCCGGGACGAGGAACCGGTCGCGACGCCGCCCGATCGACCAGGCACGGGGGAGCCGAGTCGGAGTTGTCGGGGCGGCCGTCGCGACCGGGGTGTGAGGGCGCGCGGGAGGGGGAGAGCCCGGGGCGCGGGTCAGACCGCCTCCGCCGTCTCGGGGAGCTGCGCGGTGAGGAGATCGGTGAAGTGGACCACCTCGGCGACATGGCCGAAGTCCCGGGCCGCGGTGTCGACGGTCTTGCGCAGTCGGGTGTTGACCCGCTCCGAGCGGACCCGCTTGGCGACGGTGAGCGCCTGGGAGGCAAGGCCGGTGGCCTGCTCCGGCTCCCGCTTCAGCAGATGGACGGTGGCCATGCCGATCAGGTTGAGCGCGTAGGAGCGCTGGTGGACGGTGTCGTCACGGAAGAGTGAGACGGCGCGGGCCATGATCGGCTCGGCGAGTGAGGCATAGGTGGGGCTGCGCCCTGCCACGTACGCCAGATCGCGGTAGGAGTGGGCGTTCTCGCCGTTGAGTTCGGCTTCGGAGAAGAACTGGATCCAGTCAGGTTCCGGTTCATGGTCGAACTCGATGTCGGCGAAGGTGTCCTCGGCCATGCGGACGGCCCGCTTGCACTTGCTGGGCTGGCCCATGTTGGCGTAGGCGCGGGCCTCCATGGCGTACAGCATCGACTGGGTCCGGGGCGTGGCGCAGTCCCGGCTGCCGTACTGGGCGAGGTGGATCAGCTCCAGGGCGTCGTCGGGACGCCCGAGGTGGATCATCTGCCGGCTCATCGAGGACAGGATGTAGGAGCCCAGGGGCTTGTCGCCCGCTTCCTTCGCGGCGTGCAGGGCGAGGACGAAGTACTTCTGTGCGGTGGGCTGGAGGCCGACGTCGTAACTCATCCAGCCGGCGAGCTCGGCCAGTTCGGCGGCGCAGGTGAACAGTCGTCGCGCGGTGGCTTCGGGGTGCGACTCCTGGAGCAGATCGGTGACCTCGTGGAGTTGGCCGACGACTGCCTTGCGCCGCAGCCCACCGCCGCACTGGGCGTCCCACTGACGGAACATCGCCGTGGTCGCCTCAAGTAAATCGAGCTCGGGGCCGGAGAGGCGGGAGGTCTTGGCACCGGTGGTGGCCGCGGGCGGCTTGGGCGGCTCGGAGCCGGGGGCCGGGACGAGCCAGCGCTGCATCGGTTCCACGAGGGAGGGGCCGGCGGCCAGTGCGAGGGAGCTGCCGAGGAAGCCGCGGCGGGCGAGCATCAGATCGCTGCGGGAGAACTCGCTGAGCAGAGCGACCGTCTGCGGCCCCGCCCACGGCAGGTCAACGCCCGAGACTGAAGGGGACTGGTGGGCCGAGCGCAGCCCGAGGTCCTCGATCCCGACAACGCTGCCAAAGCGCTCCGAGAAGAGCTCGGAAAGGATGCGTGGGATGGGCTCGCGGGGCTGTTCTCCGTCGAGCCAGCGCCTGACGCGCGAGGTGTCGGTGCTGATGTGCAGTGCGCCGAGCTGACGGGCGCGTCGGTTCACCTGACGCGCCAGCTCTCCCTTGGACCAACCGCTGCGCACGAACCATGAGCTCAGCCGCTCGTTCGGGCGCTTGCCGGAACTTGCCCCGGCGCCGCTGCCGTCCACTGGAACGCCCCCATCCGTCATGCCCCGAAGCTCCAACCCTTACCAGAATGCCGTGAGTTGGGGCGGTTTGCATGGAGGAGGCACCCGCCGAACAAGGAAACGAATCCCCGGGACGGGTCGCGACATGCCCATGGGTCCGCACAACTCCAGGGTCAGCACACTCAAAGTAATCCTACGATCACCCCTCACGCGAGCGCGATTCCACAAACGCCACCATTCGCCACCCCTTTGAATGAACTGCCGCCACGTTGGGCGCGATTCACTTGACAGACAACGACCAGGAGGCGGCGGAGCGGTGTCCGGGCAGGCGTGCAGAACCATGCGCACTCCCCCTCGCGCCACCACAAGCCACCCGAACATCACTGATGGCGACGCTGTGTTACGAGGAGACTTCGGGTCGTAACCACCGGCGAGCACGACCCGTTGGAGGGGGCATGGGCTTCACGATCGGCAGTAGCCGCGGGATCCGAGACATCCGGTCCGGCTCACGACGCCGTGGCCGCACCGCAGAGTGCACCGTGGTGGCTGAGTACACAGGGCTGTGGGGCTGGACCGTGGTACCCGGGGCCCGGGCGACCGATGGCGTCTGCTCCTGCGGCGCATCGGACTGCATCGCTCCGGGGGCGCACCCGCTCCCCCACGCCGCGGAGATCCCCGCGGGCGCGACGCTCGACGAGGTGTCCCGGGCCTGGTCCAAGGTGCCCGGCGCAACCCTGCTCCTCCCCGTCGGCCGGACCTTCGACATCCTCGATGTCGCCGCCTCCGCGGGCCGCCGGGCGCTGGTGCGACTCGAACGCATGGGGCTGCCGCTCGGCCCGGTCTCGATGACCCCCGACGGACGGTGCCAGTTCTTCGTGGCGCCGGGCGCTGCGGGCGACCTCCCCGAACTGCTGTACCGGATGGGCTGGGACGATGCGGATCTGGATCTGCACTGTCTGGGACCGGGCGACCACATCACCGCTCCGCCATCCGATCGCGGCGGCCTCGGGCAGGTGAGCTGGCTTCGACCACCGACCCTCGACATGGCGTACCAGAGCGACGACACGGACGGCGAGGAGGGCACGGGCGCCCTCTCGACCTCCACGGCGCCCCCCGAGGCCCGACTCCTCCTGGGCACCCTGGCGTACATCTGCCATCGCTCGACGATCTAGGCGCGTTGTCCCGGGGCGTCGACGAGGGCAGACGGCGGGTGCCCGCCGCCGTGGATCCCATCAGGGTCGCCGGGGCACTGCTCCTCCGTCGTGGGGGCCTGCGCCCGATCGTCCATCGGGGCGTGTCCTGTACCGGCCCGGCCGAGACGCAGGAGTGCCCGGTCGCATGCGCTGAGCATGCGCCGGGCACTCTCCCGTCGTTCGCGACGAGCCCGCGGGCCACTTCGCCCGGCCGGCCGCTCAGAGCGGCGAGGCCGGATCAGTCGCCGATCAACGCGTCGACGAACGCCTCCGGCTCGAAGGGGGCGAGGTCGTCCGCTCCCTCGCCGAGACCGACCAGCTTGACCGGTACGCCCAGCTCCCGCTGGACCGCCACGACGATGCCGCCCTTGGCGGTGCCGTCCAGCTTGGTCAGCACGATGCCGGTGATGTCGACGACCTCCGCGAAGACCCGCGCCTGTACCAGGCCGTTCTGCCCGGTGGTGGCATCGAGTACCAGCAGCACCTCGTCCAGCGGGCCGTGCTTCTCCACGACGCGCTTGACCTTGCCCAGCTCGTCCATCAGCCCGGTCTTGGTGTGAAGGCGGCCCGCCGTGTCGATCAGCACCACATCGGCGCCCTCGGCGATGCCCTCCTTGACCGCGTCGAAGGCGATCGACGCCGGGTCGCCGCCCTCGGGACCCCGGACGGTCCGCGCTCCGACGCGATCGCCCCAGGTCTGGAGCTGGTCGGCCGCCGCGGCGCGGAAGGTGTCCGCCGCCCCGAGGACGACCGAACGGCCGTCCGCGACGAGCACACGGGCGAGCTTTCCGGTGGTGGTGGTCTTTCCGGTGCCGTTGACCCCGACGACCATGACCACACCGGGCGTGTCCAGACCGCTCTCGGTCTTGACCTGACGGTCGAAGTCGGTGCCGACGAGGGTGAGCAGTTCCTCCCGCAGCAGGGCGCGCAGCTCCTCGGGGGTACGGGTGCCCAGCACCCGCACCCGCTCGCGCAGCCGTCCCACCAGCTCCTGCGTCGGTGCGACACCGACGTCGGCGATCAGGAGGGTCTCCTCGATCTCCTCCCAGGTGTCCTCGTCGAGGTGCTCGCGGGACAACAGGGTGAGCAGGCCCTTGCCCAGGGAGTTCTGCGAGCGGGCCAGTCGGGAACGCAGTCGGATCAGTCGGCCGGCCGTGGGGGCCGGGACCTCGATCTCGGGGGCGGCGACCACCGGGTCCTCGACGGCGACCGGGGAGGTGGTGGCCTCGTCGGCTGCGGGGAGGTCGACCTCTTCGATCGTGCGGCGCGGTTCTTCCCGCGGTGTCTCCGCCTCGTCGCCGACGTGCGGCTCGGCGGGCGGAGCGGTGATGGTCGGCGCGGACGGCGGGGCCGATGGCGGCAGCTGCTTCTTCTTGCGGCTGCCGATCACGAGCCCGCTGATCGCACCGACGGCGACCAGGGCGATGACTACAGCAAGGATGACGATTTCCATAACGTCCCCAGTATCGGTCACGCCCCGTGGAAGGCCGTCGCCCACGCCGCCACAGCGCGCCTCGGCCCGTGTCGGAGCTGCCCCCTCGGGGTTCCCGGCACCGGAACTGCACCGGCCCCGGAAGTCGCGAAAAACCCGGATGACTGTCCGCCGAGCGCGGGTTAGCGTCCGTCCATGACCGACTTGGAGTATCGGACCATCCCAGAGGCGCACCTCGATCGCGCCCTGGATCTCCACTACCTCGTGTTCCTGGGGAAGAACTGCGAGGACGAGGTGCGCAAGCTGCACCGGGAGATCCTGGAGCGCTGCGACCGCATCGGGGCGTACGAGGGGGGTGAGCTCGTCGGCCTGCTCGCCGCCCACCGGCTGGACCTCTCGGTGCCGGGCTCGGAGCTGCCGTGCGCGGGGGTGACCTTCGTCTCGGTGGCGCCGACGCACCGCCGTCGTGGTGTGCTCAGCGGGATGCTCGCCGAGCTATGGCGGCGGTGTGCCGCCGACGGCCAACCGCTGGCCGCCCTGTGGGTGTCGGAGACGGGCATCTACGGCCGCTTCGGTTTTGAGCCGGCGACCCGTTCGTACACCGTGGAGATCGATGCGGACACTCCCCTGGAGCTGCGGATCACTCCCGACGGCAGGCCGCTGCGGCTGGTCTCCCCGCAGGACGCGCCGAGCGTGATCGGCGCTCGGCACTCCGCGGCCCGCACCGAGCGGGCGGGTCGGGTGGCCAGGGACGACTTCTGGTGGCGTACGCACATCCTGCCCGATGAGGACGAGGAGAACGACGACTTCAGTCCGCCCCGGGTGGTCACCATCGGGGACCCCGGGCAGCCGCCAGCGGGTTATGTCATCTACCGCACCCTCACCGACGACGAGGGCCGGGGCACCGTACATCTGCGGGAGCTGGAGGCCGAGTCGCCGGCCGTCGCCGCCGCACTCTGGCGGTACGTGGCCTCGATCGACCTGGCGGACAAGGTCCGCGCATGGGGGCGTCCGCTGGACGACCCCCTGCTGCGTTTCGCCGCCGACCGCGACCGGGCGCGGGTGACCCAGGAGTTCCCGGCGCTCTGGCTGAGGCTCGTGGACGTGGCGGCGGCCCTCCAGGGACGGACCTGGTCCGCTCCGGTGGATCTGGTGCTGGATGTGACGGACGACGGGCTGCCGGACAACGCGGGGCGGTACCGGGTCACGGTCGGGGCCGGGGGGCGGGCGGAGGTCTCCCCCACCGATGCCCCCGCGGACCTCACGTTCGACGTACGGGAACTGGCGGCGTGCTATCTGGGCGACCAGGGCGCCGGCGAACTGGTCCGGGCGGGTCTGGTGCGCGAACACACCGCGGGTGCGGCGCGCGCCTGGGACACGGCGGCCCGTACGGAACTGCTCCCCCACACCACGGACGAGTTCTGAGGCTCCGTCAGTAATTCTCGGGGTACGGGGTGCCCGCTCCGGCTACGGCCGGCAGCGGACACCCCGTAGTCCCTGAGCAACTCATGGGAAGCAACCGGGAACGAGCCTCAGCCCATCTCCTCCAACGCCTTGCCCTTGGTCTCCTTGACGAACAGCAGCACGAAGGGGATCGAGAGGACCGCGAAGGACGCGTAGATGACGTACGTGCCGGAGAGGTTCCAGTCCGACAGGCTCGGGAAGCTCGCCGTGATGGCCCAGTTGGCGATCCACTGGGCGGAAGCGGCGACGCCCAGGGCTGCGGCGCGGATGCGGTTGGGGAACATCTCGCCCAGGAAGACCCAGACCACTACACCCCAGGAGAGCGCGAAGAAGAGGACGAAGACATGGGCGGCGACGAGGGCGACCGTGCCCTCGGTGGAGGGGAGCTTGCCGTCCACGAGGTCCGCCGAGAACGCCCAGGCTTCGAAGGCGAGGGCGACCGCCATGCCGGCGGAACCGATGAGGGCCAGCGGCCTGCGCCCGATCCGGTCCACGAACAGCATCGCGATCACGGTGCCGATGATGTTCACGATCGACGTGGTGAACGAGTAGAAGAAGGAACTCGTCGGATCGATGCCGACGGACTGCCAGAGCGTGGACGAGTAGTAGAACGCGACGTTGATGCCGACCAGTTGTTGGAAGACGGACAGTCCGATGCCGACCCAGACGATCGGCAGGAAGCCGAAGCGGGAGCCGAGCAGGTCCTTGAAGGTGGACTTGTGCTCGCGCTTCATCGCCAGGTCGATCTCGGTGGCCCGGGCGTCGAGGTCGATGTGCTCGCCCTCGACTTCGGCCAGCACCTTCTTGGCGCGGTCGACCTTGCCGACGGAGATCAGATAGCGCGGGGACTCGGGGATCGCGAAGGACAACAGCCCGTACAGCACGGCCGGGACGACCATCACACCGAGCATCCACTGCCAGGCTTCGAGGCCGCCGATCTCCCCTCGCTGGTCGCCGTCGGCGATCTGGAGGATGCCGAAGTTGACCAACTGCGAGACCGCGATGCCGATGACGATGGCGGCCTGCTGGAAGGAGGCGAGCCGACCGCGGTAGGCGGGGGGCGAGACCTCCGCGATGTACGCCGGGCCGATGACCGATGCCATGCCGATGGCGAAGCCACCGATGATGCGCCACATCGCCAGGTCCCAGAGGGCGAAGGGCAGGGCTGAGCCGATGGCGCTGGCGGTGAAGAGGACGGCGGCGATCCGCATGCACAGGATGCGACCGATGCGGTCGGCGATCCGGCCGGCGGTGGCGGCACCGATCGCACAGCCGATCAGGGCGATGGCGATGACCTGGGCCAACTCACCCGAACCGATCTCGTAGCGGTCACGGATCGCTTCGACCGCGCCATTGATGACCGAGCTGTCATAGCCGAAGAGGAATCCGCCCATGGCGGCTGAGGCCGTGATGAAGATGACGTGGCCGAGGTGCTCGGGGTGCGCGTCACGGGCCCCCGAAGGCGGTGGCTGTGCGGTGCTGGTCACATGTACTCCTGGGGCGTGGGGCTCCTGGCGGTCCACGTGTTCCCCGAAAACATCGGGATGCACGGGGGCCAGGTGACCGCGGGCCGTCCAACAGGCGGGGGCGAGCCCTTCCAGTGGGGCACGGCCGCCCCTGAGCCACCACCGGGCATGGGCCGAACGCCTGACACAGGCCGCGCCCACCGAGGGCTCCGCTCAACACGGACCGTCCGCCTGACGACAGGTCATCGCCGAGCGGCGTCGATCAGCGCAGCCGCTGGCTGATGACCTTGGAGACGCCGTCGCCCTGCATGGAGACCCCGTACAACGCGTCGGCGACCTCCATCGTCCGCTTCTGGTGAGTGATCACGATGAGCTGCGAAGACTCCTGGAGCTCCTGCATGATCCGGATCAGTCGCTGGAGGTTGGTGTCGTCGAGAGCGGCCTCGACCTCGTCCATGACGTAGAAGGGGCTCGGCCGGGCCTTGAAGATGGACACCAGCATCGCCACCGCGGTCAGTGAGCGCTCCCCGCCGGAGAGCAGCGAAAGGCGCTTGACCTTCTTGCCCGGTGGCCTGGCTTCCACGTCCACCCCGGAGGTGAGCATGTTGTCGGGGTCGGTCAGGATCAACCGTCCCTCACCGCCGGGGAACAGCCGTGAGAACACACCTTCGAACTCCCGGGCGGTGTCCCTGAACGCCTCGCTGAAGACCTGTTCGACGCGCTCGTCGACCTCCTTCACCACCTGGAGGAGGTCGGTGCGGGTCTTCTTGAGGTCTTCGAGCTGCTCGGAGAGGAACTGGTGGCGCTCCTCCAGCGCGGAGAACTCCTCCAGCGCGAGCGGATTCACCTTGCCGAGCTGTTGATAGGCCCGCTCCGCCGACTTCAGGCGCTTCTCCTGTTCGCCCCGGACGAAGGGCCTCGCCTGGTGGCGCGGGTGCTCGGGGTCATCGGGCAGTTCCTCCCCCTCGGCGGGCAGGGAAGGCGGTACGAGCTGGTCCGGGCCGTACTCCGCGATCAGCCCCGCGGGCTCCACCCCCAGCTCCTCCAGCGCCCGGGTCTCCAACTGTTCGATCCGCAGCCGCTTCTCGGCTCCGAGCACTTCGCCGCGGTGGACGGAGTCGGTGAGCTTGTCGAGTTCGCCCTTGAGTTCACGCCCCCGGGTGCGGGCGGCGGTCAGCTCGCGCTCGCGCTCCGCCTTCGCCCCCTCGGCGGCGGCCCGCTCCCTCTCCACCCGCACCAACGAGACCTCGGCGTGGGCGAGCACCTGGCGGGCACCTGCCGCAACGGCCGCGGCCACGGAAGCCTCGTGGCGCAGCCGGTTGCGCCGCTGCTCGGCCCTGGCTCTCGCCTCACGCTCCGCACGGGCGCCCCGGTCGAGTGCATCGGCCCGCCCGGCGAGCCCCTTGACCCGTTCCTCGTGGGTACGCAGTTGGAGTCGGGCTTCCATCTCGGTCTGGCGGGCGTTGGCACCGTCCGCGGCTAGCCGGTCGCGTCGATGGGTGTCGGGCTCGGATTCGTCCTGGCCGAAGGGCGCGCTCTCCTGCGCCACGAGCAGGCGTTCGGAGAGTTCTGCGGCTTCGGTGCGTGACCGCTCCAACGCCTCCTCGGCCCTGGCCACGGCGGCGACGGTCCGTTCCGCCTCGCCTGCGGCGGCACGCGCCTGTCCGGCGAGGGTCCCCAACCGGCCCGAGACCGCAGACTTCTCACGTTCGGCGGCCCGTCGACGCTCGCCCAGTTCGTCCACCAGCGACACGCACGCGCCACGACGTTCCACGGCCCGCTGCTGCGCCGTGACCAGCCCGGCGCAGCTCAGCTCCAGTTCGCGCAGCTCAGCATCTGCTTCGTCGACGGACGCCTGCACCTCCAGCAGGCTCGGCGCCCCGGCGGACCCGCCCTGGGCGAAGTGCGCACCGAACACATCGCCTTCAGCGGTCACGGCGGTGAGCTGGGGGCGGGCCCGGATCAGATTCTCGGCATCCGCCAGGGACTCGACGACGACGGTGTCGCGCAGGAGTCGCCGCACCGCTGGCATCAGCTCCTCGGGGCCGCGTACGAGATCCACGGCCCGGACGGGTGCCCTTCCGTCGCGCGCCCCTTCGTCCCCGTGCGATCCCCAAGGCCGTACGGGTCCACCGCTGCGGTCCGCACCGGTCGGCTCATGGCCGTAGGGGGTGGGGTTTCCTTGGTCCTGGCCGGCGTCGGGCTCGGGGGCGCCGGCCAGGACGATGGCCGCCCGTCCGGCATCCGTCTTGCGCAGCAGGCGCAGGGCCTCGGCGGCGGTGGTCGGGTTGGTGACGGCCACGGCGTCCGCCGCGGCGCCGAGGGCCGCCGCCACCGCCACCTCATGGCCCGGGGAGACGGTGAGCAGTTCGGAAGCAGTGCCGAGCAATCCGCTCAGCTGCCCCTTCGCCGCCAGAAGGGCGCCGGTGCCGTCCTTGCGCCGCAGTCCGAGCGCAAGGGCATCACGACGTGCGGTGACGGCCGCACGTTCCCGTTCGGCGGCGGTGAGTTCGTCCCGGGCCGTGCTCAGTGCTGCGTCCGCAGCGGTGAGTTCCGCGCGGGCGGTGTCATGGCGCCGGGAGAGTTCGTCGTCACCCGCCGCAAGGTCGTCAACTTCGGCCCTGAGGTTCTCGTACTCCTCCTGGGCGATGATCGCCCGCTCCTGGGCCTCGTCCCGGGCCGTGGTCAGCCGGTCGATCTCCGACTGGGCCGCCGATGCCCTGCTGCGGGCTGCGTTCACCTGGCCGTGCAGTCGGGCCAGGCCCTCGCGGTGGTCGGCGATGGCCCGGGCGGCGTCCTTGAGACGGCGCTCTTCAGCGGCCAGTTCGCGCTCCAGCTGGGCGCGGTGGGTGACCGTGTCCTCCAGCGCGTGCTCCGCCGCTTCCAGGGCGGCGGACAGCTCTGCTTCCTGTTCGCGAATCCTCGCCGCCTCGCGCTCCATGTCCTCCGGGTCCCGGCCGCGCCGTTCGTCCACCGGTTGGGCACTCGCGCTGGTGACCCGAGCATCGGCGAGGGAGACCGTGCCACGCACCCGCTCGGCGAGCTGCGAGAGCTCGTACCAGCTCTGCTGGGCCCGCTGGAGTCGAGGGGCGAGCCGCCTCACCTCGTCCTCCAGGTCCGCCTCACGGGCGAGCGCGGCCTTCAGTTCGGCCTCCGCGCCGTCCTTGCGTTCCTTGAGCGCTGCCTCGTCCGCGATCTCCGAGCTCAGCGCATCCCGCAGCGCCACGAGATCGTCCGCGAGCAGCCGCAGCCGGGCATCGCGCAGATCGGCCTGGATCACCGCGGCCCGCCGGGCGACCGCCGCTTGGCGGCCCAAGGGCTTGAGCTGACGGCGCAGTTCATCGGTGAGGTCCTGCACCCGGGCGAGGTTCGCCCGCATGGCGTCGAGTTTCCGCAACGCCTTTTCCTTGCGCTTGCGGTGTTTGAGCACTCCCGCCGCTTCCTCGATAAAGGCCCGGCGCCCCATCGGGTCGGCATGCAGTACGGAGTCGAGTTGACCTTGCCCGACGATCACGTGCATCTCCCGACCAATACCGGAATCGGAGAGCAGTTCCTGAATGTCGAGAAGGCGGCAGGTATCCCCATTGATCTGATACTCGCTACCACCGTGGCGGAACATAATCCGCGTAAGGGTGACTTCGGCATAGTCAATGGGCAATGCGCCGTCGGAATTGTCGATCGTGAGGGACACCTCGGCCCGACCGAGCGGCGGCCGACCCGTGGTGCCGGCGAAGATGACGTCCTCCATCTTCCCGCCACGCAGTGATTTCGCTCCCTGCTCACCCATCACCCAGGAAAGCGCGTCGACCACATTGGACTTGCCAGAACCGTTCGGGCCCACGACACAGGTGATGCCGGGCTCGAACCGCAGGGTGGTCGCGGACGCGAAGGATTTGAAACCGCGCAGGGTCATGGCCTTGAGGTGCACACATCCGGACTCTACCTTTCGATTCGTCCGGAGCGTCGGGAAGATACCCCCTCGGGCCTGTCATCGCCTGCCCGGTTCGGTTTCACCGAGGAAGGTGAGGGGCAGATCTGACGTGAGAGGGAAGGCTCAAAGGCTTGGGGACGGCTTGGGGATGGCTTGGGGGAAAGAAAGAAGGGACGCCGAGGGCGTCCCTTGCACATCTTGCGCGATGATTCTCCGGCGAACGCCCGCTCAGGTGAGCGCGGGCTCCGCCCGGGGTACGTCGATGTCGATGCCGTCAAGCAGCGACTCTCCGGGGTGCTGAGCGACGGCAGCGCTGAGTGCGTCGTTCTCGGTCTGAATCCTTACCAGCTCGGATTCAAGATCTTGAACGCGCTGCTGAAGCCGTCGCATCTCGGCGAGGAGTCGCGGGTCGGAACCGCCGACGTAACCGAGAAGCGCCTTTGCCATGATGGATGGTCCTCCACAATGAGTGACCGACCGATGCGGTGTGGGTCGTGAGGGATTCGCACCCGCGGTGCTCGACAGTGCTGTGTAGTACCGATCTCGCTGCGTTTCTTACTGCCAAACAGCTGAGGTGCGCGGGGATTCCAGAGTCTCACCAAAAAGTTTGACGGTCAACACGATCACAGCCCGCGGACCGGGCAGACCCGGGGACTGGCGGCACGGCGACGGCCGGCGCACTGTCCGCTCCGGGGCCCTGGGGGCGTGGAGATCTTCCTTACCCGGGCAGCCTGGCACGAGCACCCCCATAAGGCAACCACCAGCCTGTTTTCTCATCTGGCCGGCTTCCGCCACCTCGCTGGAGTCCATCGCGAGAGCCCGGGAATGGCACCGGTTCAGCGGATCGCGAAGCCGTCATAGCCACCGCGGGGCGTGTCCCAGATCTCAGTGACTCCGTCCACACGCCCGGGTGTGTCGTCGGATCGGAGCCAGTCCAGGAGACGGTGGCAATTCTCACGCGGCCCCTCAGCGACGATCTGCACCCTGCCGTCGTCGAGATTGAGGGCGAAACCACTGAGCCCGCCGATTTCCAGAGCATTTGCCCTGGTGAACCAGCGAAACCCTACTCCCTGTACTCGACCGCGTACCCAAGCGGTGAGCCGTGCCGCATCATTCATGACTGCACGGTAATCGCTGAATTGCTTGCGAAGCACTTCTCATCGACCTCTCATGGCGTACAGTCCGGTCGCAATGACGGTCACCCGTTCGGGGGAGCGTCTCCACTGTCCACCGGTATCCAGACCGGTATTGGGCAGGGTCTCCCCACCATCGAACACGTCGTTCAACGAGGAAGGCATCGCAGAATGGGACGCCATCGACGCTCCGCCGCGCGTACGGGTACGAGGCCCGTGCGCACTGGGCTGCTCGGCGCCTCCGCTGCCATGGCGGTGGGTGCCGCGGCCGTAGCGTCCGGCCTGCTGCCGGGCGGCGACGTCTTCACCGTGGGCGATCGTGACTCCGGCAGTCAGGTGCGCGCCGACGCCTCGGCGGAATGGCAGACGCAGGGCGACTCGGGAGCCGGGGCCACCCCGACGGAGAGCGCGTCACAATCGCCGTCCGCCACCCCGCGGACGCCGTCGACGACCCCCTCGGCCACGCCCCCGCGCAAGCCTTCGACCAAGCCGACCGAGCAGACCAAGGCTCCGGAGCGCACAAAGGAGAAGGAGCGGCCCGCGACACCCACCCGGCCGAAGCAGCGGGAGTCCGACCGCTCGGCGACCCGTCCGGCGCCGGTGCCGACCCCGAGAAGTCCTTCGCCGTCCGCGGAGGCCGCGGTCGAGTCCGAGGTGCTTGCACTGGTGAACGAGGAGCGGGCCAAGGTCGGCTGCCAGCCGCTGCGCTTCGATCCTGCGCTGGCGAAGCTCGCGGGGGACTTCAGCACGGACATGGCCACGCGCGGCTTCTTCGACCACACCGACCCGGACGGCGATTCCCCCTGGGACCGCGCCGAGCAGGCGGGCGTCCCGAAGTTGGGCGGCGAGAACATCGCCCGCGGCCAGGCCGACGCCGGTGCGGTGATGAACTCATGGATGAACAGCGACGGCCACCGGGCGAACATCCTGAACTGCGACTACACCCGGCTTGGTGTCGGCGTCCACATGGGCGACGGCGGCCCGTGGTGGACCCAGAACTTCGGCTTCTGAGCCCGCACCCTCCCCTGCCCCGCGTCCCCTCACCCAGGGACCGCTTCGTCCCCGAGCCCTTCGCATCTCGCGAAGGGCTTTGGGCGTGCTGTGCCGCCTTCTGGCCACGGCCCGCTGGAAGGTTGGTTCTCCGCGCAGGATCGGGGTGAGCGCACGGGCGCGGTTCACACCGCCGGGCGGACGGGCCTCGGCGGGCGCTGGCAGCGGGGGCAGAAGTAGCTGGAGCGATTCATCCACGGCCGACGACGCATCGCGGTCCCACAGCGCCGGCAGGGCAGATCCTCCCGGCCGTACGCATCGAGGGACCGGTCGAAGTAGCCGGATTCGCCGTTCACATTGACGTAGAGGCTGTCGAAGCTCGTGCCCCCGACCGCCAGGGCCGCGTTCATCACGTCTCGGACATGGCCGAGCAGCTCGGTCGAGCGGGCCCTGCTGATGCCGGCCGTCGGCCGCTCGTAGTGCAATCGTGCCCGCCACAGGGCCTCATCGGCGTAGATGTTGCCGACTCCGCTGATCAAGGACTGGTCGAGGAGGGCCCGTTTCACGGTGGTGCGGCGCAGCTTGAGCGCGGCGAGGAAGGCATCGTCGTCGAACGCCGGATCGAGGGGGTCACGGGCGATGTGGGCGATGACGTCGGGCAGGCCGTCGGGGGTGTTGTCGTGGAGGGAGAGTCCACCGAAGGTGCGCTGGTCGACGAAGCGGAGTTCCGTGCCGAGGGTGTCCGCGAAGCGGATCCGTATCCTCAGGTGCTTCTCGTCCGCCGCGTCCTCGGGTTGGACCAGCAGTTGCCCGCTCATGCCGAGATGGCCGAGCACGGAGGAATCGGTGTCGGCCAGGGGCAGCCATAGGTATTTGCCGCGTCGCCGCGCGATCCCCACGCTGTGTCCCTTGAGCTGCGACGCAAAGTCTTCGGCACCCGCGAGATGGCGCCGCACCGCCCGGGGGTGGAGAACTCGCACCTCGGCGATCGTGCGTCCGCTGACCCAGCGCTGCAGTCCGCGGCGTACGACTTCTACCTCGGGCAGCTCGGGCACGGGGCTCCTTCGGGACATGCTCACGACCACGGAAGTCGCTCACTGCTGATGTGCGCAGCGTACCGCTCAATGCCAGGTGAAAGACGCCGAGACCCCTCGCTCCCTAAGGCGCGAGGGGTCTCGAACGACCGTGGTGTGACGGGTCAGGCCGTCGCCCGATCGGTGTCGGTGGAGGACGCGGGATCAGCCGAGCCGGTGGGCTCTGCGGACGGGTCGTCCGCTTCGCCGTCGTCAGCCGGAGAGCTTTCAACGGTCGGCGTGCTTCCGGCCTTCTGATCGGCGAGGCGCTGATCAGCGGCGGCGCGGATCTCCCGCCAAGCGGATTCAGCAGCCTGCTGCTCCGCCTCCTTCTTGCTGCGGCCGGTGCCGGTGCCGTACGAGACACCACCGACGCGGGCAGCAGCAGTGAAGGTCTTCTCGTGGTCCGGCCCCGTCTCCGAGACGAGGTACTCCGGCACCCCGAGCCCCTCGGCCGCGGTGAGCTCCTGGAGACTGGTCTTCCAGTCCAGGCCGGCACCGAGGTTCGAGGACTCTTCGATCAGCGGGTCGAAGAGTCGGTGCACCAGCTCCGACGCGGCTTCGAGCCCCTGGTCGAGATAGACCGCACCGATCACCGCTTCTAGGGTGTCGGCAAGGATGGACGCCTTGTCCCGGCCACCTGTGCCCTCTTCGCCCCGGCCGAGCCGGATGAACGCCCCGAGGTCAAGACCGCGGCCGACGCCCGCCAGCGCACGCGAGTTGACCACCGCGGCCCGCAGCTTCGCCAGCTGGCCTTCCGGCAGGTCGGGGTGGATGCGATAGAGGGTGTCGGTGACCACCAGGCCCAGCACCGAGTCGCCGAGGAACTCCAGCCGCTCATTGGTGGGCAGGCCGCCGTTCTCGTAGGCGTACGAGCGGTGGGTCAGTGCACGCACTAGAAGGGCGGACTCCAGCCGATAGCCGAGCCGCCCTTCCAGAAGCGTGTGGGACGAGGCTGTGTTGATGGTGTCTGCCTGCTTCTTGGCATTGGACAGCTCAGACATCGGGCCTCTCACCAGCCGCTCAGACCGCGAGGACCTGGCGCTTGTTGTAGGTGCCACAGCTGGGGCACGCGATGTGCTGCAGCTTCGGCTCCTGGCAACGCTCACACGAAACCAGGACGGGGACCGCAGCCTTCCACTGCGACCGGCGGTGGCGCGTGTTGCTGCGCGACATCTTCCGCTTCGGAACAGCCACGGCTACTTCTCCTGCTTCTCGTCGACGCCCGCATCGGCGCCGCCCATGTTGTCCTTCTCGCCGTCCGTGATGGTTTCGGCGAGTCCTTGCAGTGCCGCCCAACGAATGTCGACGGCGTCGTGATGGTGCTCCGGGTCGTCATCGAGCCTGATCCCGCACTCAACGCACAGACCGGCACAATCCTCCCGACACACCGGCTGCATGGGCAGTGCGAGCACTACCGCGTCACGCAGCACGGGCTCAAGGTCGAACAATCCGTCCTTGAGGTAGAGGACGTCCTCGCCCTCGGCGTCGTCGCCCGGTTCCACGGCACGGCCATGGCTCCGGTCGTCGGCGTCGGGGTACGTGAACATCTCCTGGAAGTCCGCCGCGACATCGAGGCGCAGCGGCTCCAGACACCTTACGCACTCCCCCTGGGCGGATGCACGGCCGGTGCCTGTGACGAGCACACCATCCATGACCGACTCAAGGCGGAGGTCCAGCTCCACGGACGCGCCTTCCGGCACTCCGACGACTCCCTCCACGCCGAGGTCCTTCGGCGCGGGGATCGAGCGGGACAGCCGCTGGAGCGCGCCGGGACGCCGACCCAGCTCGTGCGTGTCGAACACGAGGGGGTTGCGGTGGTCGAGGCGGGCGTTCAGGGCTTTTCCTGCTTTCAGCTGTGAGGGAGGGACTGGCCGAATTCTTCGAGGAGCATCGATTCGAGTCGCAGGACCCGAGCCGAAGACATCTGGGAAGAAGCGGGCAGCCGAGATCGCCAAACCTGTGCGACCGAAGAGCCAGGATACTTCACCGACCGCGCTGAACCCAATCCGGTCCCGTTGGAGGGAGCGGAGTCAGCGGCCTTCGTCGTACGGGCGGAGCTGGTCGAGGTCGATCATGCCGGTGTCGAAGAGGCTGGTCTCGTCCAGGGCGCCGGCCTGCGGGCGAGCCTGCCGGGCCTGCTGTGCGCCGGGCTCGACGGACGGGTGCGGGTCGCGAGGAATCTGCGGCTGGTACCCGGCGAAGGGGTCAGCGGCCTGGTCGCCGTACGCCCGCTGGTGCGGGGTCCGACCGGTGGCGGGGTCCACCTGGCCCGAGGCCGGCGCGCCCGTTTCGGCGGAGTGGGCGCCGGGCGCCCATGCCGGGGACTGTTGCGGCCAGGGTTCGTGGGCGGCGGGCGCCGCGGGCTCGTACGGTGCGCCGGGCTCGTCCCACGGGCGGGCCGGGGACGGCTGGGCGCCCGCGTCGGCGAACGCGGTGTCGGGTTCGTAGCGGGGTCGCTCGGGTGCGCTCGGGATCGGCGGGGCCGGCGGGGCCGGCGGGGCCGGCGGGTTCAACGCGGGGGCGGGGGCGGCGGCGGAGCGGGAGTGACGGGCCCTGCTGGACAGCCCGGTCTCGTCGTCGGCCAGCTCTGCGAGACCGGCGAGGTAGTCGGCGTCGCTGGTGTCGCCGTTGTGCTGGGTGACGGTAGCGGC
Organism: Streptomyces sp. NPDC059256; assembly: GCF_042753785.1. Lineage (NCBI taxonomy): Bacteria > Bacillati > Actinomycetota > Actinomycetes > Kitasatosporales > Streptomycetaceae > Streptomyces > Streptomyces sp. NPDC059256. The sequence goes on from NZ_JBHYZO010000001.1 coordinate 147,006, forward strand.
GTCCTGGGCGGCCATATGGTCGCCGAGCGAACCGTCCACGGCCGGACCGTGGAGCTTGCTCCGGCCCCGGCCCACGGCTTCGAGGGTCTTGGTGAGCACGGTTTCGAAGGCCCTGAGCTTGGCATCCACATAGGCGTCGGCCTGCTGGACGAGAGCGGCCGGGCCCAAGGCGCGGCCGGGCGCATCGGCAAGGCGGCCGGGATCGGAGTGGGCGTCCACGGCGTACCCCGCGTCCGCGGCGTTCGTGGTGTCCGTGCCGTCCGCACCCTCCCTGCCCTGGTGGACCGCGGGGTCAGGAGCATCGCCACCGGGGCGCCAGCCGAGCAGCTTCTCCCGGCCGCGGTCGACCGATCCGATGGTCTTGCTCAGCACCACCTCGAAGTTGGCGAGCTTGGAGTCGACGTACTCGTCGGCCTCCGCCCGGATCTCGTCGGCCTCCTCCCGGGCCTGGGCGAGGATGCGCTCGGCTTCGTCCTTGGACTGGCGGGCCACCAGGGTGTCCGAGATCAGGGAACCGCGTTCGGCATGGGCGCTCTCGATGATCCGCTCGGCCTCACGGCGGGCCTGGGCGACCATCTGCTCGCGGTCCCCGATCAGCTCGCGGGCCTGGGCCAGGGAGCCGGGCAGGGCTTGGCGCACCTCTTCGAGCCGGCTGAGCAGGTCGGCGCGGTTGACCACGCAGGACGCCGACATGGGCAGCGATCGCGCGCTCCCGATCGCCTCGACGATGTCATCGAGCTTCTTCTGCACGTCCACCGTGGTTCGCCACTCTCTGCACTGGTACGCCTGAGCTGCGTCCGGCTCACACGAGACGGACGGGAAGACTGTACGGCGACACGGACACCACAGTCAGCGACGGACGACGGTCCACGGACCCCTCAGTGGACCGGGGCAGGGCTCCCCTCGGGGTGCAGGGAGTCACTTTCCTTCGCGGCGCTCGGCAAGACGCCTGCTCAGAGCCTCGTGCACGACCGGAGGCAGGAGATGGGAGACATCGCCGCCCCAGGCGGCGACCTCCTTGACCAGACTGGAGGAGAGGAAGCTATAGGTGGGGTTGGTGGGGACAAAGAGGGTCTCGACACCAGAGAGGCCGTTGTTCATCTGGGCCATCTGTAGTTCGTAGTCGAAGTCGCTGACCGCCCGCAGACCCTTGACGATCGCGGGGATGTCCCGCTCCTTGCAGAAGTCGACCAACAGGCCGTGGTGGGACTCAACAGATACGTTTCCGTACTCGCTCGTCACCTCACGGATCAGATCCATCCGCTCGTCGACGGTGAAGAGACCCTGCTTGGACTGGTTGATCATCACGGCGACATGTACGACGTCGTACAGCCTGGTGGCACGGGCGATGATGTCGAGGTGTCCGTTGGTGATGGGGTCGAATGACCCCGGACAGACTGCGCGGCGCACTGGAAGTCCCTCGCTCTCCGGTCCGGTCATGGGGCGTTTTCGCAGGTGGAAGCCTCTGTGCTGACAGAGGCGGCGTGACCGTACCAAAGGGTTCCCTCGCCGTAGCGACGGGCCCTCAGCGGTGCGAAGCCAGTCGGCCAACTGAAGGGCCCACCTCTGGTGCTGCGTTCCACGGTGACCAGCGCATCGTCAGTGAGCCACCCCTGAGTGCGGAGTGTGATCAGGATCTCCCGAAGATCATCGTCACTGACGGCGTAGGGCGGGTCGAGAAAGACCAGGTCGTAGGGCACTTCGGGCGCGGGTCCTGTCACGATCTGCTCCGCCCTGCCGGTGCGGACCTCGGCGCCTGGCAGCGCCAGTGCCTTGACGTTCTCCCGGACCGTGCGGGCGGCCCGGGCGTCGGCCTCCACCAGGAGCGCATGGGACGCCCCCCGGGACAGCGCCTCAAGGCCGACCGCGCCGGAGCCCGCGTAGAGATCGGCGACCCGCACCCCGTCGAACGAACCGAGGTAGGACTCCCAACTGGAGAACAGTCCCTCGCGAGCGCGGTCGGACGTGGGGCGGGTGCCGGTGCCGGGCGGGACGGCGAGGCGGCGTCCGCCGGCCGTGCCGGCGATCACGCGGGTCATCTCGGTCCTTACACAGGGGTCGTCGTCGATGGGCCGTGCACGACAGCCGTAGCGGAACGATCGCCCCAGGACGTCGGCCCGGCCCTTTCGGACCAGTCTCTCAGCCCTTGTCGAGGTACCGCTCGCGCTCCTTGTCCAAAAGGGCGTCCAGGGCGGTGCGCAGCCCGGGCAGCGAGGTGAGTTCGGGATCGGCCCGGACCACGGAGACGGCCTCCTCCCGTGCCGCGGCGATGATCTCCTCGTCGTCGATGACTGTCAGCATCCGCAGCGAGGATCGGACCCCGGACTGCGCCTGGCCCAGCACATCGCCCTCCCTGCGCTGTTCCAGGTCGATGCGGGAGAGCTCGAAGCCGTCCAACGTGGCGGCGACCGCTGCGAGCCGGGCCCGGGCCGGAGCCGCCTCCGGCATCTCGGTGACCAGCAGACAGAGCCCGGGGGCTGAGCCCCGACCGACCCGGCCCCGGAGCTGGTGGAGCTGGGAGACGCCGAACCGGTCGGCGTCCATGATCACCATGGCGGTGGCATTGGGCACGTTCACCCCGACCTCGATGACCGTCGTGGCCACCAGGACGTCCACGGCTCCGGCGGCGAAGCGGCGCATCACCTCGTCCTTGTCGTCCGGTGGCATCCGCCCGTGCAGCACCTCGATGCGCAGCCCTTCCAGTGGGCCGCGGCGCAACTGCTCGGCGATGTCGAGGACGGCCAGGGGCGGGCGCTTCTCCGCCTCGTCCTCGGCGGACTTCTTGCCCGCCTTGCCCGACTTGCCGGCGTTGGCGGCTTTATCGTCTTCCTCGTCGCCGATGCGCGGACAGACCACGTACGCCTGGTGCCCCTTCTCCACCTCCTCGCGCACCCGCTCCCACGCCCGGGCCAGGAAGTGCGGCTTGTCCTGGGCCGGTACGACATGGCTGGCGATGGGCGAACGGCCCGCGGGCAACTGGTCCAGGACCGAGGTCTCCAGATCGCCGAAGACGGTCATGGCGACCGTACGGGGAATGGGCGTGGCCGTCATGACCAGCAGATGCGGGATGCGCTTCTCCCCCTGGGAGTTCCCCTTGGCGCGCAGGGCATCCCGCTGCTCCACCCCGAAGCGGTGCTGTTCGTCCACGACGACCAGCCCCAGTTCCGCGAAGTGCACCTTGTCCTCGATCAGGGCGTGGGTGCCGATGACCAGGCCCGCATCCCCGCTGACCAGGTCGAGCAGTGCCCCACGACGGGCGGCGGCCCCCATGGAACCCGTCAGCAGCACCACCTTGGTGGCGTGCTCGGCCCCACCGAGCATCCCGCCCTCGGCGAGGTCACCCATCATCTCCACGATCGACCGATGGTGCTGCTGGGCGAGGACTTCGGTCGGGGCGAGCATCGCCGCCTGGCCTCCTGCGTCCACCACGGTCAGCATGGCCCGCAGCGCCACCAGGGTCTTCCCGGAACCGACCTCGCCCTGGAGCAGTCGATGCATCGGGTGCTCGGTGGCCAGGTCGTCGAAGATCTCCTGGGTGACCTTGCGCTGGCCGTCGGTGAGGGTGAAGGGCAGCCGGGCGTCGAACGCGTCCAGCAGACCGCCGGGAGTGGGCCTGCGCGCCACCGCCGGCAACTGGGTGTCCGCGAACCGGCGCCTGGCCAGCGCCACTTGGAGGACGAACGCCTCGTCCCACTTCAGCCGCTGCTTGGCGGACTCGATGTCCGCCTTGGTCTGCGGTCGGTGGATCTTCAGCAGTGCCTCGGGCAACGGGACGAATCCCCGGCCGTCCCGCAGGGCCGGCGGCAGCGGGTCGACCGCGTCCTGCGCGCGCGGCAGGACGGCGTCGACCGCCTTGGCGATCTTCCAGGACTCCATCCCCTTGCAGGCGGGATAGATCGGAATGAGAGCGCCCGCCCAGGAGTCGACGTCCGCGCTCTCGGCGGCGCCCACCGCATCGGCATCGGGGTCGCCACCCAGCTTGGCGTAGCTGGGATGGGCCAGTTGCAGCTTGCGGTTGAAGACGGAGACGCGACCGGCGAACATCGCCCGGCTCCCGGGCAGCAGTTCCTTCTGCGGGCGGTGGACACCACGGCCGAAGAACACCAACTGGAGCCGGCCGCTGCCGTCCGTGATGGTGATCTCCAGACGCTTTCCCCGACCGCCGTTGAACGTGTGCACACGGGCGTCCGCGACCTGCGCCACCACCGTGACGTCCTCGTCGAGCGGGAGCTCCGCGAGCCGGGTCAGCTGCCCACGCTCCTCGTACCTGCGGGGATAGTGATGCAGCAGGTCCCCGACCGTATGCAGGTCGAGATGATCGGCCAGCACCTTGGCGGTGGCGGGTCCGAGCGACTTCTTCAGCGGTTCTTGGAGTGGTTCATCGAGCACGGGCACGCGTTCCATTGCACACCACGCCACCGACAACCGCCCGCACCTGTGGATCAGTCCTGGTCGTGAGTGTGGGACGGACCCTAGGATGGCGCGACACCCTGCCTCCTCCCACTCGCGGTCACCACCCCACGGGATCGCCCGACCCGCGCCGGCCCCCCGGGTAAGAAGAGTCCCCCCACCGGCGCAGCGACGATGACTTCTGACACCACCGCACATGCGTCCGCGACCACTCCGCACACCTTCCAGGTCGATCTGCGCGGCCTGGTGGATCTGCTCTCCCACCACCTCTATTCGAGCCCCAGGGTCTATCTGCGCGAGCTGCTCCAGAACGCCGTGGACGCGATCACGGCCCGTCAGTCCGAGTTCCCCGGCGCGCCCGGGCGGGTGCGGCTGTCCGTCGATGCCGGACGGCTGCGGGTCGAGGACTCCGGCATCGGTCTGACCGAAGCAGATCTGCACAGCCTGCTCGCCACCATCGGCCGCAGTTCCAAACGGCCGGGGGCGGAGGGCATCGCCTCGGCACGGACGGAGTTCCTCGGTCAGTTCGGCATCGGTCTGCTCGCCTGCTTCGTGGTGGCGAGTGAGATCCGGGTCGTCAGCAGGTCGGCGCGCACCGCGGACGCACCACCCGTGGAGTGGTCCGCGCGGGACGACGGCTCCTACACGGTGCGTACCCTGCCGGCCGACGCACGGCCGCAGCCGGGGACGACGGTGGAGCTGATCGCCCGGCCGGGCAGCGCCGACTGGCTCGCCGAGGAGCGCGTGTACGCCCTCGCCCGGGACTTCGGACGCCTCCTGCCGTACGACATCAAGGTCGGCGATCGGGCCGTCACGGAGCTGCCGGCGCCCTGGGAGCGCGCCCACCCCAGTCCGTCCGCCCGCCGGGTGGCGCTGGCGGCGCACTGCAATGAACTGTTCGGCTTCAGCCCGCTCGACTCGATCGACCTGTCAGTGCCGGTCGCCGGGGTGCGGGGCGTGGCCTATGTGCTGCCGTCGTCGGTCTCCCCCGCCCAGCGGTCGGGCCACCGGGTCCACCTCAAGGGGATGTTGCTGACCGAGAGGGCCGATGAACTCCTGCCGGAGTGGGCCTTCTTCGTACGGTGCGTGATCGACACCGACTCGTTGCGGCCCACCGCGTCCCGCGAGTCGCTGTACGAGGACGAGACGCTCGCCATCGTGCGCGAGGCCCTCGGCGAACGGATCAGGGAGTGGCTGACCGGCCTCGCCGCCGGCGACCCCGAACGGCTGGCGCAGTTCCTGACCGTGCACCACCTCGGGGTGAAGTCCCTGGCGCGGCACGACACCGAGATGCTCCGGACGATGTTGCCGTGGTTGCCGTTCGAGACCACGGAGGGCTCCGTGTCACTGGAGGAGTTCGCACAACGGCACCCGGTGGTGCACTACACACAGAGCGTGGAGGAGTTCCGTCAGGTCGCCCCGATCGCCGCGGCCCAGGGCATCGGCGTGGTCAACGGCGGCTACACCTACGACGCCGAACTCGTCGGCAAACTGCCCGCCGTCCGACCGGGAACGACCGTCAGCGAACTCGACGCCGACACCGTGACCGCACACCTGGACTCGGTGGACCCCGCGGACGAACTGGCGCTGGCGCCCTTCCTGGCCGCCGCGCGCTCCCGGCTCGACCCGCTGGGCTGCGATGTCGCCCTGCGCGCGTTCCATCCACTGACCGTGCCCGCGCTGCATCTCGACGATCGCGCCGCACGCCATGAACGGGCGCGCGCCGAGGCCGAGGAGGAGGCGGGCGAACTGTGGGCGGGCATTCTCGGATCGCTGCGCGGCAGCGCCCCGCGCGCCCGGCTGGTGCTCAACCACCTCAATCCGCTGGTCCGCCGGATCAGCACCCTCCCGGATGCGGAACTGGCCGCTACGGCGACGGAGGCACTGTACGGACAGGCCCTGCTGATGGCCCAGCGCCCCTTGCGGCCCGCCGACTCCGCGCTGCTCAACCGGGCGTTCATCGGCCTGCTGGAGTGGGCCACGCACGACCGGGAGAACGGCCGATGACCACCGATGTGCCGTCCTTGCGCCAGGCACTGCAGAGCAACCACGAGGAGCCGGAGGGGCCGGCCCGCAACGCCCGCGCGGAGCGAATATTCGCCGACATCGAGCGGTCGGGCGACACCGACCTCCTGATCGACGGCCTCCACCATCTGATGGTGGTCTACAACTACAGCTCCGAGACGGACAAGATGTTCGTCCCCTTCGCGCGGCTGCTGCGCTTGTGGGAGGAACACCCCGAGGAGTTCGACGCCCAGCAGACCCACAGTTTGTTCTGGATGTTCAAGTGGGTCTCCAGCGGAATGATCGACCAACCGCACATCCCCCTCGCCTCCATCGAGAAGTGGCAGGCCGAGATGGAGCGGCGGTACCGGCTCGCGGGCCACTCGGAGCGGGCCGTACGACAGGGGGAGCTGCGGATCGCCCGTCATCTGGGCGACCGGGAGCGGGCGACGCGTGCGTACGCGGCCTGGTTGGCGGCCGACCGGGACGACAAGAGCGACTGCCACGCCTGCGAACTGCACAACCAGGGCGCCTGGCTCGCCCAACTCGGTGAGGACGAGGCCGCACTGGAGAGGTGGCGACCGGTGCTTGAGGGCGAGTTCACCTGTGCCCACGAGCCCCACGCCATCCTCGCCCAGTCCCTACTGCCCCTGCTGCGGCTCGGGCGCGCGGACGAGGCCCGGGCCCACCACCTGCGCGGCTATCGACTGGTCCGTCCGATGGAGTCCATGCGCAGCGCGGTGGCCGAGCACGTGGAGTTCTGCGCGCTCACCGGGAACGAGGCACGCGGGCTGGAGATCCTCGCCGAGCGGCCGGCGTACTTCACCCAGACCGGGGAGCCGGTCAGTCTGCTGGGCCATCTCGCGGTGACGGCCCTCCTCTGTGACCGGCTGGTCGTGCTCGGTCACGGCGAGCAGCGCGTTCCGGGGCCGGGTGAGCGGGCCTGGACCGCCGTCGAACTCGGCCGGCACGCCCGCGGCGAAGCCCTGGAGCTCGCCGCCCGCTTCGACGAACGCAACGCCAGCACCCACGTCAGCGACCTGGTGCGCCGCCGGATGGACCAGGCCCCGCTGGTGGAGCGGCTGCCGCTCGGGCTGCGGGCCGGTCGTCCGGTGTCGGTGCGGCCGACCGGCCCGGTTGTCGCGGCCCCTGCCGGTCCGGGAGCGCCCGCATCGGCCGCGTCCCTGCTGGCCCGGGCCCGAGAGCTGTCCGCGGCGCAGCGGCCGGACGCCCCGCAGGCGTGGCGGGCCGCGGCAGCGGCGGCCGAGCAGGACGGCGGCACCCTGGACGCACTGGCGCAGGCCGAACTCCATGACGTACTGGGTACGGAAGCGGGCCGTTCGATCGCCCGGTCGGTGGAGCACCTCCGGTTGGCGGCGCGACAGTACGAGGCGTCGGGTGAGGCCGGTCGGGCGCTGGCGGCGCGGGCGCGAGCGGCACACGTCGGTTGTCTCGACCATCCCTCCCACGAGCAGATCGAGGCCGCGCTGACGACCGTGAGCAGCGCGTTCGACGAGGTGCGCGCGCTGCTCGCCGGCGGTGCGACGGACGCTCACCAGGCGAGCCGAGTCCTGCTGTGCCGCTCGCGCATCCTGAGCGTCCGACTGGGCACGGCCCAGGGCACCGTGGCGGCGGGCGCCGCCGTCAGCGCCTGGGAGGAGGCGGTGGGCGAACTGCTCGCCTTCACCCGGGAGCACCGGGGCGATCCCGGTGTGGACGTCATCGTCGCCGAGGCACTCGGTCACCTCGGTGAGATCGCCGGCATCCGACGGGACCCGGCGAGGGCGGCGGAGCTCTACGCGGAGTCGGCGGCCGGGTACGAGCGGGCCGGGCGCCCCTGGTACGCGGTGGACGTGTACGCGCAGCTCGCCAGGGCGTGCCGGGCGTCGGGCGATCCGGAGGGTGCGCAGCAGGCAGCCCGCACTGCCCTGGAGCGCGGTCGGGACGATGCTCCCCCGGCGGGGCGGGCCCGGTTGCACCTCCAGTTGGTGGAGCACCTCGCGGACACCGAGTCCCCGGACCTGGCGGCGTGGGAGGAGGCGGCCGAGCACGCGCTGGAAGGAGCGCACTGGGCCGACGAGGCGGGCGAGTCGGGGGGCCTGGGCGCCTACGCCCGGCACCGGCTCGGTGGGCTCCTGCTGCGGCTGGGGCGGGCGGAGGAGGCCGCCGTCATCCTGGAGGCCGTGCTGCCGGAGCTGTCCGCAGACGACCACGGTGACGGGATGGTCGTCCAGACCCTGTGGTGGCTGGGCGAGTGCCTGATGGCGCTCAACGAGCCGAGGTCGGCGGCTGAGCACTGGTTGAAGGCGGCGGACATCGCCCGTACGTGGCCGGAACAGCGCGACCACGCCATGCTCGCCAATCTGGCCGGGGAGGCCCTCTACCGTGCCGGTCTGAACGCCGAGGCCGAGTTGGCGTACCGGCGGGCGGGCGAGCTGTGGCGTGAACTCGGTGATGTCCGTGCGCTGGCCCGCAGTCTTCGGGTACGGGCGTGGATAGCGGTCCGCGAGGGCCAGGCCGGGCCGGCAGCCGCGCGGGACCTGATGGTCTCGGCCGCCTCCGGGTGCGAGGAGGCCCTGCCCGGGCTCGGTGGCGAGGACCGCGACCGGATGCGCGTCGAACTGGCCGAGACCTATCGGCAGCTGGGGGAACTGCTGGTCAACTCGGTCGAGGGAGAGCCGGGCGACAAGGACGCGGCCAAGGCGGCGGCTGCGCGGGCCGCCTACGAGGAGGCACTGTCGCATGCGAAGCGTGCCGTCGAGGTGTTCGGGGCGGTGGGCGATGCGTGCTCCGCGGACCGGGCCAAGGCGGAGTTGCTGGCCGGCTGGTTGGAAGCCGACCTCGGCGATCCGGTAGCCGCTCGGGCCCGGGCCCAGGGGGTGTTGGACGCGTTCTCGGCGGAGGGGCTGAGAGGAGAGGCACAGGCGCTGCTGCGCTATGTGATGCGGTGAGACGCTTCTGAGATGACGTGTGGACACGGGGCACCGTCCGCCCGTTCTCAGGTCCGGGCATGGGGCGAACGACGTCGGGCAGGGGTTGTGCGCTCCCGCTCCTGAACGTTCTCCTGAGGCGCGTCCGCTCGGACGGCCGACGGGAGCGGGTACGGCTACTCCACTCCAGTGCGACTACTCCACTCCGATGAGGAGGGGCGTCGATCCCCTTCCCCCCTCGTACACGACCGTGTCCACCGCCAGATAGGCGTCCCGGACATGGCGCTCCAGGTGGGCTCCCACCTCGGTGGCGTCGGGGACGTCCTGGCCCAGGATCAGGGTCACCAGCTCGCCTCCCGCGGCCAACATCCGATCCAGCACCGCCGTCGCGGTGGCGGTCACGTCCGTACCGATGACCGCAACGTCCCCGTCTATCAGGCCCAGCACATCGCCGGCCTGGCAGACCCCGGCCGAGGTCCACGACTGCCGTTCCGCGACCGCCAGTTCGGCGTAGCGCGTCGCTCCGGCGGCGGCCGTCATGGCCACCACGTCCTCGTCGAACCGTCGGTCCGGTTCATGGACCGCGAGGGCGGCGATGCCCTGGACCGCGGCGCGGGTGGGGATCAGCGCCACCCTGATCCCTTCGCCGCGGACCTGTTCCACCGCTGCTGCTGCGGTGTGCCTCAGTTCGGCCGAGTTGGGCAGGAGGACCACTTCGCGGGCGTGGGCGCGACGGATCGCATCGACGAGTTCGCCGCTCGCCGGGGGCTCACCGGGGCGGGCCAGCACCGTCGTGGCGCCGGCGGCGCCGCACAGATCGGCGAGACCCTCGCCGGGGAGGACGACGACGACGGCCCGTTGGGTCCGCTCGGGTGGCTCGGTCGCGCCTTCGCCGGTGTCGATCGCCGGATCGAAGTGGGTGATGCGGATCCGGTACGGCCGGCCCGCTTCCACTCCGGCTTCGACGGCCGCTCCCGCGTCGTCGACATGGACGTGGACGTTCCACAGGCCGTCACCACCGACGACGACGAGGGACTCACCGAGAGCGTCCAGCCGCCCGCGCAGTTTCGCCACCGCCGTGTCATCGGCCTCCAGGAGGTAGATCACCTCGAAGGCGGGCCCGGCGTCCGCGCACGACGCCCCCGCCGTGATCGGGGTGCCGGTCGGGCGGACGGAGGCAAGTGGTGCGGGCGCCTCCCCGGAGACGGCCTTGACGAGCGCGCCCAGGACGGTGAGCAGTCCGCGTCCGCCGGCGTCCACGACTCCGGCCCGGCCGAGGACGGCGAGTTGCCCGGGGGTGGCCGCCAGTGCCGTCTTCGCGCCCTCGTACGCGGCTCGGGCCACCGTGGCGGCATCCGCGTCGGGCGGGGTCTGCCCGGCTGCGTCGGCGGCAGCCGCGGCCACGGTGAGGATGGTCCCCTCCACCGGGTGGGCCACGGCTTCACGGGCGAGCACCGCTGCCCTGCGCAGTCCGCCGGTGAGGTCGTCGGCGGCGGCGATGCGCTCGGCGAGGCCGCGGAGCAGTTGCGCCAGGATCGTGCCGGAGTTGCCACGGGCGCCGATCAGCGCACCGTGCGCCATCGAACGGACCACGTCGGCCACCGCAGGACCTCCCGCGCCGAATCCGACCGCCTGGGTCTCATGGGCGACGAAGACCGCCTCGACCGCTTGGGTCGCGGATTCCACGGTGAGGTACAGATTGGTGCCGGTGTCGCCGTCCGCGATGGGATAGACGTTGATCGCGTCGATCTCCTCGCGCTCCTGGCCGAGCGCCTCCAGCGCCAGTGCGCACCAGATCCGCACCGCTGCGGCGTCGAGGTTCTGCGGCACCTGGTGATCCTCCTTGAACCGCCGGAGCGGCCGTGGGCAGCGGGTCGCATCGCAGGGTAGACCCCGTGCGGAGGCGGAGGGCTGAGTGGGGGCGGCGAAACCCATGGTAGTTTCGTACTGCGGACGCAGTCGTTGTATGCTGCTCCGGTTGCCCGATGAAAATCGGGCGGTTCCCCGGCAAAGCCACCAATCAGCTCACTGATTTCCGGCACGCCGGAATTCACTGTAAGTGCACCTGAAGTCTTTGGAGTGACCCGTGGCTGCCAACTGCGACGTCTGCGGCAAGGGGCCGGGCTTCGGCAACAGCATTTCCCACTCGCACCGCCGTACGTCCCGTCGCTGGAACCCGAACATCCAGCGCGTGCGTGCCGTGGTCGGTAGGACGCCGAAGCGGCTCAACGTCTGCACCTCGTGCATCAAGGCCGGCAAGGTCTCGCGCTAATCGCGACGGTGACGTCGTAGCGCAGCCCCTGCGGTTGCCTTGAAAGCCGGCCCACCTTTTTGGTGGGCCGGCTTTTCGCTGTCCTGGCGCGCTCGATGAACGTCCCGCGCTCGATCGCGTAGTGGGTTCGATGGCGTGGTGGGTTCGATGGCGTGGTGGGCTCGTGCGGGCTTCGGGCCACGCCTTCGCGGTGGGTCAGCGTAGGCGCCAGCCGTGATCGACCGGGCCGATCCCCTGCCCGAGGGCGAACCCGGCGGCTATGGCTCCGGTCACGTACTCCTTGGCCGCAGCCACCGCCTCGGGCACCGAAAGACCGTGCGCCAGCCCCGCGGCGACCGCGGAGGCGAGGGTACAGCCGGTGCCGTGGGTGTGGCGGTTGTCATGCCGGGGGGCGCGGAACCAGTGGCTGGCCGTGCCGTCGGTGAGGAGGTCCACCGCGTCGCCCGCCAGATGACCGCCCTTGATCAGCGCCCAGCGCGGCCCCAACGCGAGTATCGCGTCGGCGGCTCGTCGTAGCCCCTGTTCGTCGATGACCTCGACGCCGGTCAGTTGGGCCACCTCGTCCAGATTGGGAGTGGCGACCGTCGCGATCGGCAGCAGTGCGTGCCGTACGGAATCCAGCGCCGACGCGGCCAGCAGGGAGTCACCGTGCTTGGACACCCCCACCGGGTCGACCACCACCGGCGCGGATGCGTCCGCGAGGAGTTCGGCGACGGTCTCCACCAGTGGGGCGGAGGCGAGCATGCCGGTCTTGATCGCCTGGAAGCCGATGTCATCGGCGACACTGCGGTACTGGGCCCGTACCGCCTCGGGCGGCAGTTCCCAGTAGCCCTGCACGCCCAACGAATTCTGCGCGGTCACGGCTGCGACGACACTCATCCCGTGGGTGCCGAGGGCGAGCATCGTCTTGAGATCGGCCTGGATGCCGGCCCCGCCGCCCGAGTCCGAACCGGCGACGGTGAGTACGCGGGGCAGGTTCATCGCCCGCCCCCGGAGCCGAAGTGGTCCCACCCTCCGGTGCTGTGCCAGGGTGCCCCGTCCACCGTGACCTGGGGTTGCACCGATGCGCCGAGCACTTCGCCGATCACCTTCCAACGGGCGGGAAGCTTGACGTCCGGGGGGAACGTGGCCAGGATCGCGTGGTCCTCTCCCCCGGTCAGCACCCATTGGATCGGGTCGACGCCCACCGCCTGCCCGATGTCGTTCATCTGGCTGGGGATGTCGATGGCTCCGGAGCGCAGATCGATCCGGACCTTGCTGGCCTCGGCGATGTGCCCGAGGTCGGCGACCAGGCCGTCGCTGATGTCGCACATCGCGGTGGCGCCGAGGCCGGCGGCGGCGGGGCCGGCGTGGTACGGCGGCTCGGGGCGACGGTGCGCCTCGACGAAGGCACGTGGTGAGCGGAACCCGCGGGAGAGCACGGCATGCCCGGCGGCCGACCAGCCGAGCCAGCCGGTGTACGCGACCACATCGCCCGGTCGCGCTCCGGAACGGGTGACGGGTTCAAGGTTGCGCAGGTCTCCCAGTGCGGTGATGGCCAGGGTGATCACCTCGCCCCGGACCACGTCCCCGCCGACCACTGCGGCTCCGGCGACCTGGCACTCGTCGCGGATGCCGTCCATCAACTCCGTCGCCCAGGTGACGGGAAGCTCCGCGGGCACCACCAGCCCGAGCAGCAGGGACGTCGGCACCGCGCCCATGGCCGCGATATCGGCCAGATTCTGTGCGGCGGCCTTGCGACCCACGTCGTACGCCGTCGACCAGTCACGGCGGAAGTGCCGGCCCTCCAGAAGGATGTCCGTGCTCGCCACGACCCTGCGGTCGGGGGCGGCCACGACCGCAGCGTCATCGCCGGGCCCCAGCCGTACCGCGGGGGTGGAGGTGAGCCGGGAAGTGAGCTCCCTGATGAGCCCAAACTCCCCCAGCTCGCCCACAGTGCCCTTCACCCGAGTCTCACCTCTCCGTCGTCCCACCGGTGTCTCCGGCAAGACCCCGTCCGGACCGGCCCGCCGGCCCGGAAGAACCCGCCCCGCCGGACCGCCCGACGAAGCCGCAGACCCATGTACGGGCCCTCCGCTTGCGGTCGCGGCGCGCTTGCTCCGTCGGTACCGTCAAGGGATACGTCAACTTCTGCTGTGCGCACACCACGCTGCGGGCGCCACCCGGCGCGGAGGTCTCCCCGTGGCCCACGGCGACGCGATACCGTGGCGTCCCTTTCTCTCCCCTGAGGTCTCCCCACCGACGGTAGGGGAAATGATCCTCGGGCCGCCCTGGAGGTTCCGTGGTACAGGCGTACATCCTGATTCAGACCGAAGTGGGCAAGGCGTCGATCGTCGCCGAGGCCATCGGAAAGCTTCAGGGAGTGATTCAGGCCGAGGATGTCACCGGCCCTTATGACGTGATTGTGCGCGCCCAGGCGGATACGGTCGACGCCCTGGGGCGTCTGGTGGTGGCCAAGGTCCAGCAAGTGGACGGCATCACCCGCACTCTGACCTGTCCGGTCGTGCACCTGTAGCCCCCGTCTGCGCTTGGCCGGCGACATCGGTCGGCCGGTCTCCGCCCGAACTGTGCCCCGGTGGGGCCGCTCGCTCCCGCGGGCTGCTCCCTCTTCGGACGCCACGACCACGGTCGCGGTTCCCCTGTTGCCGTCCGACCGGGCGGCCCCTGCACCGGTCGTCACGAGGAAGCGCGACGGACGGCCGGTGGCTGAAGCCACAACGATCCACAGCCGTCGTCCGAACGGACCGCCGGCTGGGGCGACGCCGCGATCGTACTGCGCTGCGGTGTCGCCCGACGGGGGAAGGTGAGCTGCATTTCGGTGGGACGACCGCTGCGGAGGCGGTCGCCCCACCGGCGAAACCACGGCGGACGGCACCGGTATCGGCGCCGGGACACGGCGCCGGCCGGTGCCGCGCCGAAGTGGTGTTGTCCGTCGGGGTACTCACCAGCCACCGGTCGAGCTCACCCCCGTTCGCCCAACTCGGCTTCCTGCCGGGCCTATCGGCGGGGCGAAGGCCGTCTAGCGCAGTCCGGTGGAGCGTCGCAGCGCCGCCTGGATGAGTCGGTCGACCAACTCCGGGTAGCCGACGCCGCTCTCCTGCCACATCCGCGGGTACATCGAAATCGGGGTGAAGCCGGGCATCGTGTTGATCTCGTTGATGACGAACTCGCCCTCTTCGGTGAGGAAGAAGTCCGCACGGACGAGACCCTCGCACGAGGCCGCGTCGAAGGCGGCGACCGCCAGCCGCTGTACTTCGGCGGTCTGCTCGGCCGTCAGCGGTGCGGGCACGATGCCCTCGGCCGAGTCGATGTACTTGGCCTCGAAGTCGTAGAAGGCGTGGGACTGCGCCGGTGGGATCTCGGCCGGGACGCTGGCGCGCGGACCGTCCTCGAACTCCAGCACCCCGCACTCGATCTCCCGGCCGCGCAGCAGCGCTTCCACCAGGATCTTGGGGTCGTGGCGCTGTGCCTCGGCCACGGCGTCGTCGAGGCCGGACAGATCGTCGACCTTGGTGATGCCGATGGAGGATCCGGCCCGGGCGGGCTTGATGAACAGCGGCCAGCCGTGGTCGCCCGCGAAGTCGACGATCTTCTTGCGGGCGGCGGCGGGGTCGAGTTCCCACTCACGCGGGCGGATCACCGTGTAGGGGCCGACGGGCAGGCCGAAGGAGGTGAAGACCCGCTTCATGTACTCCTTGTCCTGGCCCACCGCGGAGGCGAGCACGCCGGAGCCGACGTACGGCACTCCGGCGAGCTCCAGCAGGCCCTGGATGGTGCCGTCCTCGCCGTAGGGGCCGTGCAGCACGGGGAAGACGACGTCGACCTCGCCCAACGCCTTCGGCACCGCACCGGGCTCCGTGTAGACGACCTCGCGGCTTCCCGGGTCGACGGAGAGCATGACCTGTCCCTCGGGGGACTCGACCAACTGCTCGACGTGCGGGGTGCGGCGGTCCGCGATCGCCATCCGCTCCGGCTCGTCGGCGGTGAGCACCCACCGGCCGTCCGAGGTGATGCCGATGGGCAGCACCTCGTACTGGGAACGGTCGACGGCGCGCAGTACGGCTCCGGCGGTGACCATGGAGATCCCGTGTTCGGAACTGCGACCGCCGAAGACAACGGCCACACGCGGCTTGCGGAGCGGCTGCTCAGGGCGCTGCGGCTCAGGGCTCTGGGGGAGGTTCTCAGTGCTCATATCGGCTTGAGCGTACCTGTTGGTACCCCGGGAGTCAGCGCCGCTGCGTCCGGTCGTGTCAGCGGCGTTCGGCCTTGGCGCTGCGGGACATCAGCTCCTTCAGCGCGACCACCGGGGGCTTGCCGTCGTGCACGATGTCGACGACCGTCTCCGTGATCGGCATGTCCACTCCGTGCCGACGTGCCAGATCCAGCACGGATTCACAGGACTTGACGCCTTCGGCGGTCTGCCTGGTGACGGCGATCGTCTCCTGCAGGGTCATGCCCTTGCCGAGGTTCATCCCGAAGGTGTGGTTGCGCGAGAGCGGCGAGGAACAGGTGGCGACCAGGTCGCCGAGGCCCGCGAGCCCGGAGAAGGTGAGCGCATCCGCGCCCATGGCGAGCCCCAGGCGGGTGGTCTCG
Organism: Streptomyces sp. NPDC059256; assembly: GCF_042753785.1. NCBI lineage: Bacteria > Bacillati > Actinomycetota > Actinomycetes > Kitasatosporales > Streptomycetaceae > Streptomyces > Streptomyces sp. NPDC059256. The sequence goes on from NZ_JBHYZO010000001.1 coordinate 163,215, forward strand.
GCCAGACCACGGGTGATCAGCGATCCCTTGGCGTTGTCACCGAGACCCATGCCGTCCGCGATGCCGACGGCGAGACCGATGACGTTCTTCACGGCACCGCCGAGCTCGCACCCCACCACATCGGTGTTGGTGTACGGACGGAAGTACTGGGTGTGACAGGCCGCCTGGAGCCTTCTGGCGACGGCCTCGTCGCGACAGGCGACGACCGAGGCCGCGGGCCGGCGCTGGGCGATCTCCTTGGCCAGGTTGGGACCGGTGACCACCGCGACGCGATCGGCACCGACACCGGCCACCTCTTCGATGACCTCGCTCATCCGCTTGGCGGTGCCGAGTTCGACGCCCTTCATCAGGGATACGAGGACGGTGTTCGTACCCAGCTCGGGCACCCAGGCCGCGAGATTGGCGCGCAGGGTCTGCGAGGGCACGGCGAGCACCGCGAAGTCCGCACCGTGCAATGCCTCGGCCGGGTCGGTGGTGGCCGACAGGGAGGGCGGCAACTCGATGCCCGGGAGGTAGTCCGGGTTGGTCCGGGTGGTGTTGACCGCTTCGGCGAGCTCGGCGCGACGACCCCACAGGGTCACATCGCACCCCGCATCGGCGAGCACCATGCCGAAGGCCGTCCCCCAGGAGCCCGTTCCAAAGACGGCTGCCTTCGCCGGGTGTGTCACATCGTTCCTTCCCCTGCGGCTTTGCGCCGCTGTTCTGCACGCGCCGTGCGGTGGTCGAACGGCTCGGCCGGTGCCTTGGTTCCCCGTACCTCTTCGAGGAGTGCGGTGATGTCCGCCATGATCGCCTCGGTCACCTCGCGCAACACCTCGGGCGTGGGTTCCTGATCGTAGAACCTGGTCAGGTCGACGGGCGGTCCGGCCTGCACGATCAGTGTCTTTCGGGGGAAGAGCCGCAGCGGCCTCTCCTTGGCGTACGGGGGCATCGCGAGGTTGGCACCCCACTGGGCAACCGGAATCACGGGAGCCTTCGTCATCAGCGCGACCCTGGCGGCGCCGGTCTTGCCCGCCATGGGCCACATCTCGGGGTCGCGCGTGATGGTGCCTTCGGGGTAGAAGGCCACGCACTCGCCCTGCTCGATGGCGGCGACCGCGGCGCGGAAGGCGTCGAGCGCGTCGGTGGTCTCCCGGTAGACGGGGATCTGCCGGGTGCCGCGGAGCATCATGCCGACGAAGGACACCCGGAAGAGCGCCGCCTTCGCCAGAAAGCGCGGCACCCGTCCGCTGTTGTACTGGAAGTGCGCGTAGGACAGCGGGTCGAGATAGGAGTTGTGATTGACCGCGGTGAGGAATCCGCCGTCGGCCGGAATGTGTTCCATTCCCCGCCAGTCCCGCTTGAACAGAACCAGTAGCGGCGGTTTTGCGATGACCGCCGCCAGGCGGTACCAGAAGCCGATTCTACGGCGGGACACTCGGACACCCTTCTTCTTCGTCCGGGCGTTTGCCCGGATGCCGGGGGTCAAGTGTCGCCCCAGGCCCCTGGTCTGTCGAGGACACGGTACGCCCCGACTACCGGACCGCCCCGTCGGATCAACCCCGCGGCGGGCCACAATGGGAAGCACACGCAGCCCTGCGCACTTGGACGGAGAGCCGACCACGAACACCGACCCAACGGCACGCTGGTCCTTGGTGATCCCGTTGAAGCCCCTCGCCCTGGCGAAGAGTCGACTGGCCTCCCGCGCGGGTGACCTGCTGCGACCACAGCTGGCGCTCGCCTTCGCCGAAGACACCGTCGTAGCCGCGCTGGCCTGCACGGCCGTGCAAGATGTGGCAGTTGTCACGAACGACGTCCTGGCGGGCAGCCGACTGCGGGCGCTGGGGGCGCGCATCGTGCCCGACCACCCTGCGACGGGGCTCAACGCAGCATTGGTCCAAGGGGTACGTGCCGTGCGCCAGGGGCGGCCCGGGGCTGCCGTGGCCGCGCTCAATGCCGATCTGCCCGCACTCAGGTCGGAGGAATTGGGGCGAGTACTGGAGTTCGCCCGTGGATTTCCGCGAGCCTTTCTCGCTGATGCGGTGGGCATCGGCACCACTTTGCTGGCGGCCGGCCCGGGAGTGGAATTGCAGCCCGCTTTCGGCGGCTCGTCGCGAAGTCGCCATTCGATGTCAGGGGCGGTGGAAATCACGCTGAGTGGTGTCGATTCCGTCCGTAGGGACGTGGATACCGGGGATGACCTCTCCGCCGCACTCGCACTGGGCGTGGGGCTTCGGACGAACGAACGACTGGCCGGGGTGCAGCGCATGGAGGGATAGCCCGATCCCATTTCGTGATTCCTGTGGGAGGGCACTGCTCCACCGGAGTGGTGCCGCATCGAAACGGCAGCCTTCTCCCCCGGATTCGGTACGGGTATCGGATGCACCCGGCACGGGCGGCAGTACGGATCGGCAGGGTCGCCTCGGCAGGGCATAGGCTTCGTCCCATGCAGGCGACCTCGTTTACCTACGATCCTGACACTCGCAGCGGGAGCGTGCTGCTCGACGACGGCACCCCGATGGAGTTCGACACAGCGGCCTTCGACGCGGGCGGGCTGCGGTTGTTGCGGTCTGGCCAGCGGGTCCGGATCGAAACTGCGGGCGAGGGCACGGACCGTCGTATCACCCTGGTGACGCTCCAGACCTTCTGAACCGGCGCGCGCACCCTCGTACCGAACCTCTCGAACCCCCTCTGAGCTGCCGCTTCCTCCGCGGCTTAAGGCCGGTGGCCGGGTCTGGACATGCCGCGGGCCGGGCTCCCCGAAAGGAGCCCGGCCCGGCGCGTGAGCGGCCCGTTGGGTACCGCCTACCTCTTCCTGGCAGTGGCCGTCTTCTTGGCGGCGGTGCTGCGTGCCGTGGCCTTCTTGGCGGGCGCCTTCTTGGCGGTGGCCTTCTTCGCCGGTGCGGTCTTCTTGGCCGTGGCCTTCTTGGCGGCGGTCTTGGCGGTCGTCGCCTTCTTCGCCGTGGCCTTCTTGGCGGTGGTCGCCTTCTTCGCGGCCGTCTTCGCCGCGGTGGTCTTCTTCGCGACCGTCTTGCGGGCGGTTGTGGCCTTCTTCGCGGCGGTCTTCTTGGCGGTGGCCTTCTTGGCCGCGGCCTTGGTGGTCGTCCGGGTGGAAGCACCGCCCGACAGGCTGCCCTTGGGCGCCTTCTTGACCGAGACCTCACCACCGCGCGGCAGCTTCTTCGAGCCGCTGACCAGGTCCTTGAAGCCCTGGCCCGCACGGAAGCGGGGTACGGAGGTCTTCTTGACCCGGACCCGCTCACCCGTCTGGGGGTTGCGGGCGTAGCGGGCGGGACGGTCGACCTTCTCGAACGATCCGAAGCCGGTGACCGATACCCGGTCTCCGCCGACAACCGCGCGGACGATCGCGTCAAGCACCGCGTCGACAGCGTCTGCGGCCTGCTGACGGCCGCCGAGCTTGTCGGCAATCGTTTCTACGAGCTGCGCCTTGTTCACGTCTTCCCCTTCGGAGACATTGCCGGAACGAATGTGTTCAGGCTTTTTCGCACGTTAGGCAGATATATACCGCAAATCAAACACGAAACGGTCTAATCACCCTAGTGCCGCAACGAAGTCGACTTCGGAAGTGGGTCAGCACGGAGTTCGGACGTCAGTCGCCTTCGGGAAATCGACCCTCGTCGAGGTCCTTCATCAAGCGGTCCAGACGCCGTGCTGCATCCGGGAGATCGTGCTTCGCAGCTGCCGTCACGACCAGCAGCTTCCGGGACAGCGCCTTCCTTACGCCCTCCGGGACTTGCAGTTCACGCACTCGTGTGTGCGCTTCCTTGAGTTGGGCCGCGAGCTCGGCATAGAGCTTGAGTTGGTTGTCGCGTCCCATGCACCGATTGTGCCATCTGGGGCGAGTTGTCGCCCGGCAGGGTCTCAACAGACGACTGCGCCCCCCACCGGGCGGTGGGGGGCGCAGTCGGGTAAAAGCGCTGATCAGACCTGTAGAGTGCGTGGTTTGAAGGCGGGGCGAGTGGACTCGTAAGCCGCGATGTCCGCTTCGTTCTGAAGGGTGAGGCTGATGTCATCCAGCCCGTTCAGCAGCCGCCAGCGCGCGTTCTCGTCGAGTTCGAAAGCAGCCGTGATGCCCTCGGCCCGCACCTCGCGCGTCTCCAGGTCAACCGTGATGTCGACGTTGGGATCGGCTTCGGTGAGCTCCCAGAGCCGCTCGACGGTCTCCTGCGGCAGAACGACGGTCAGCAGACCGTTCTTGAGGGAGTTGCCGCGGAAGATATCGGCGAACCGGGAGGAGATGACCGTCTTGAAGCCGAAGTTCTGGAGTGCCCAGACGGCGTGCTCACGCGAGGATCCGGTACCGAAGTCGGGTCCTGCGACCAGGACCGATGCGCCCTGCCGCTCGGGCTGGTTGAGGACGAAGGAGTCGTCCTTGCGCCACGCCTCGAAGAGCCCGTCCTCGAAACCGTCCCGGGTGACCTTCTTCAGCCAGTGGGCGGGGATGATCTGGTCGGTGTCCACATTGCTGCGGCGCAGCGGGACAGCGCGGCCGGTGTGTGCGGTGAATGCTTCCATGGCTCCTCAGACTCCCGCGGTGACGGCTGCATCAGCCTGGTCGGACAGATCGGCCGGAGAGGCCAGATGGCCCAGTACCGCGGTGGCGGCGGCAACCTGCGGCGAAACGAGATGGGTACGTCCGCCCTTGCCCTGCCGCCCCTCGAAGTTGCGGTTCGATGTGGACGCGGAGCGCTCGCCAGGGGCCAGTTGGTCGGGGTTCATGCCCAGACACATCGAGCATCCCGCGTGCCGCCACTCGGCGCCGGACTGGGTGAAGACCTTGTCCAACCCCTCCGCGACCGCTTGGAGCGCCACGCGCACCGAGCCGGGTACCACCAGCATCCGTACCCCGTCGGCGACTTTGCGCCCGTCCAGGATGGAAGCGGCGGAGCGCAGGTCCTCGATGCGACCGTTGGTGCAGGAGCCTACGAAGACGGTGTCGACCTTGATCTGGCGCAGCGGCTGGCCGGCGCTCAACCCCATGTACTCCAGGGCCTTTTCGGCTGCGTGCCGCTCCGAAGCGTCCTCGTACGAAGCAGGATCGGGGACATTGGAGGAGAGCGGTGCGCCCTGCCCCGGGTTGGTGCCCCAGGTGACGAAGGGAGCCAGTTCGGTGGCGTCGATGACGACCTCGGCGTCGAATGCCGCGTCGTCGTCGGTGCGCAGCGTCTTCCAGTACTCGACCGCAGCGTCCCAGTCGGCGCCTTCGGGGGCGTGGTCACGGCCGCGCAGATACTCGAAGGTGGTCTCGTCGGGTGCGATCATGCCGGCGCGGGCGCCCGCCTCGATCGACATGTTGCAGATGGTCATCCGCGCTTCCATCGAGAGCTTCTCGATGGCCGAGCCGCGGTACTCCAGGATGTAGCCCTGGCCGCCGCCGGTGCCGATCCGGGCGATGATCGCGAGGATGAGGTCCTTGGCGGTCACTTCCTCGGGCAGTTCGCCCTCGATGGTGATGGCCATGGTCTTGGGGCGGGCCAGCGGCAGTGTCTGGGTGGCCAGCACGTGCTCGACCTGCGAGGTGCCGATGCCGAAGGCGAGGGCACCGAAGGCACCGTGCGTGGAGGTGTGGGAGTCACCGCACACCACGGTGGTGCCGGGCTGGGTCAGTCCCAGCTGGGGTCCGACGACATGGACGACACCCTGCTCGACATCGCCCAGCGGGTGCAGTCGCACACCGAAATCGGCGCAGTTCTTCCGCAGCGTCTCCAACTGGGCTCGGGAGACGGGGTCGGCGATGGGCTTGTCGATGTCGAGCGTCGGTGTGTTGTGGTCTTCGGTGGCGATGGTGAGGTCGAGGCGACGCACGCGCCGATTGCCCAGACGGAGTCCGTCGAAGGCTTGGGGGCTGGTCACCTCGTGCAGCAGATGCAGATCGATGTAGAGCAGGTCGGGCTCGCCCTCAGCGCGCCGGACGACGTGGTCGTCCCAAACCTTCTCCGCGAGTGTCCTACCCATCGCTTTCCCTCCGGCCGGCCACGATGCCGGCACCGCTAGAGATCCTGACGCAGCCCGTTGTCGCAGGCTGCTACTACAGACTGGCGGGTTCCCGAGAAATTTGAACTTGCGTTTCACAGTGTGAGACGTGAGTATCGTTGCATGGACAACTCTAGCGGCGTCGGCGTTCTCGACAAGGCGGCTCTGGTACTGAGCGCACTGGAGTCCGGTCCGGCCACCCTCGCCGGGCTGGTCGCGGCGACCGGGCTCGCCCGACCCACGGCCCATCGACTGGCCGTGGCACTGGAACACCACCGGATGGTGGCGAGGGACATGCAGGGCCGGTTCATCCTGGGGCCGCGGCTCTCGGAACTGGCCGCCGCGGCCGGTGAGGACCGTTTGCTGGCCACCGCCGGCCCGGTGCTGACCCATCTGCGCGATGTGACCGGTGAGAGCGCACAGCTGTATCGCCGCCAGGGAGACATGCGGATCTGTGTGGCCGCGGCCGAGCGGCTGTCCGGATTGCGGGACACGGTCCCGGTCGGATCCACACTGACGATGAAGGCAGGTTCGTCCGCCCAGATCCTGATGGCCTGGGAGGAGCCCGAGCGGCTGCACCGCGGCCTCCAGGGCGCACGCTTCACGGCGACGGCGCTCTCGGGCGTACGGCGCCGGGGCTGGGCCCAGTCGATCGGCGAGCGCGAGCCCGGCGTGGCATCGGTCTCCGCTCCGGTGCGCGGCCCCTCCAATCGCGTCGTCGCCGCGGTGTCGGTCTCAGGACCCATCGAGAGGCTGACCCGGCACCCCGGCCGGATGCACGCACAGGCGGTCATCGACTCGGCCGCCCGGCTCAGCGAGGCCCTGCGCCGCACCAACTGACCCACCTCCGACACGGGAACTCCCCCACCGGGGAAGGCGAATGACTGCTGGTCAATCCCTGCCCGCCCGGGGGGAGTTCTCCGGGGGTACTCGACCGACCCGGCCAACGACCGCTCCGGAACGCCTCGCTGAGGGGGCACCGGGAGAGCTGTCGGTGGGCCGGCTGACCGCCTCGATCGTTGTGGCTCACACCCCGGAGGCGGGAGAACGAAGAAGCCCTCCGCATCGCTGCGGAGGGCTTCTCCTCATGTACCCCCGACCGGATTCGAACCGGCGCTACCGCCTTGAGAGGGCGGCGTGCTAGGCCGCTACACAACGGGGGCAAGATCTGGGATCTGCTGGCCTACCAGGACTCGAACCTAGACTAACTGAACCAGAATCAGTCGTGCTGCCAATTACACCATAGGCCATGGTGATTTCCGTACCCCCGACCGGATTCGAACCGGCGCTACCGCCTTGAGAGGGCGGCGTGCTAGGCCGCTACACAACGGGGGCCCTAGCGATCCCACCCGGCGAGGCCGGGTGATGTCACTGCGCGATCACCGGGAGCGACCCAAGTGATCAGCAGGATGGATCTGTACCCCCGACCGGATTCGAACCGGCGCTACTGCCTTGAGAGGGCAGCGTGCTAGGCCGCTACACAACGGGGGCTTTGCAGATGAGCTCTGCGAGCTGGCCTACCAGGACTCGAACCTAGACTAACTGAACCAGAATCAGTCGTGCTGCCAATTACACCATAGGCCACCAAAAAGCAACCCCCGCTGAGGGGATTCATTTGGTTTGCGCTTTCCGGTCTGACCCCGTGGCCTTGGCGGGCGGCGCAGGAAGAACATTACCCGAAGGAGAGCGGCGCTCCAAAACGGGTATCGCCCTGCAACAAGGCGGGAAGCTGGTCGAGAGCGGTGATCCGGACGAGTTCGGGCCGGCCACCGACACCCGTGCGGTCCAGCCAGACCGCGGGGAGCCCCGCCTCACTCGCTCCGCGGGCGTCGATGTCCGGCTCGTCCCCCACGTACAAGACCTCGTGGGGCGGCAGCTCCATGGCCTCGCAGGCGGTGTGGAAGGCCCTGGCGGCCGGCTTGCTGTAGCCGAGTTCGGCCGCGCAGATCACCGTCTCAAAGCGTTCGCGCACCCCCAGGACCCGCAGTTTGTGGTCCTGAACGGCGAGCGCCGAGTTGGACAGGATCCCGTGCCGGTACTCCGTGAGGAGGTCCAGCACCGGAACCACATCGGGAAAGAGGGTCCAGGCGGCCTCGTAGTGGGCGATGTAGCGCTCGAACCAAGCGTCCGCCTCGGGATCCGACAGCCCGGCCAGGCCGGTGAACATCCGCACTCGGTCGCGCCGCTGCTGCTGCCAGTCGACCTCCCCGGCCGAGAAGCGCGCCCAGTGCACGGCGGTGACCTCCCGCCAACGCAAGAGGGCCTGGTCGGCGGAGTCGTATCCGGCGTCCAGGCCCTCCGAACGGAGGTGCTGCATGATCCCCAGGCGATCAGCCTCGTAGTAGTTGAAGATCGTGTCGTCTACGTCCCACAGGACGGCGCGGATCGTCATGATCCAACGCTACCGATGCTCCTGGGCACCGTCACGGGATCGCGTGATCCCGTGACACGTACGGCTCAGGCCGTGAGCTTCGCCAGTGCCGCGTCGATCCGGGACAGGGTCTTCTCCCGGCCCAGGATCTCCAGGGACTCGAAGAGCGGCAGACCGACGGTGCGACCGGTGACGGCGACCCGTACCGGCGCCTGCGCCTTGCCGAGCTTGAGGCCGTGGGTCTCACCGGCGGCCAGGACCGCTTCCTTCAGCGATTCGGCGCTCGTCCAGTCGGCGGACTCCAGCTTCTCCCGGGCGGTGCGCAGCAGGGCGTCGGAGCCCTCCTTCATCGCCTTCGTCCAGGAAGCCTCGTCCTCGGCGGGCTCGGCCAGGAAGAGGAAGTCGACATTGACCGTGATGTCGGAGAGGACCGTGAGGCGGGTCTGGGCGTAGGGGGCGATCGCCTCCCAGGCCGCGCGGTCGAACTGCTCGGGGGCCCAGGTGGCGTACGGGGCCTCAAGCCAGGGAGCGCACGCCTCGGTGAACGCCTTCACATCGAGCAGACGGATGTGGTCGGCGTTGATCGCCTCGGCCTTCTTGAGGTCGAAGCGCGCCGGGTTGGCGTTGACGTCGGCGATGTCGAACCGTTCGATCAGTTCGGCGATCGAGAAGATGTCCTGGTCGGCCGAGAAGGACCAACCGAGCAGCGACAGGTAGTTCAGCAGTCCCTCGGGGAGGAAACCGCGCTCCCGGTAGAGGTTGAGGGAAGCCTGCGGGTCGCGCTTGGACAGCTTCTTGTTGCCCTCGCCCATCACGTACGGGAGGTGGCCGAAGGCCGGGATCTGCTGGGCGACGCCCAACTCGATCAGTGCCTTGTAGAGCGCGATCTGCCGTGGTGTGGAGGAGAGGAGGTCCTCGCCGCGCAGTACGTGCGTGATCTCCATGAGCGCGTCGTCGACCGGGTTGACCAGGGTGTACAGCGGAGCGCCGTTGGCCCGGACGATGCCGTAGTCCGGCACGTTGTCCGGGGTGAAGGTCAACTCGCCGCGCACCAGGTCGGTGAAGACGATGGGCTCGTCGGGCATCCGGAAGCGGACGATGGCCGGGCGGCCCTCGGCCTGGTACGCCGCGACCTGCTCGGCGCTCAGCGCGCGGCAGTGGCCGTCGTAGCCGGAGGGGCGGCCGGCGGCCCGTGCCGCCTCGCGGCGTGCGTCGAGTTCCTCGGTGGTGCAGTAGCAGTGGTAGGCGTACCCACCGTCGAGGAGGCGCTGCGCGATCCCCTGGTAGATGTCCATGCGCTGCGACTGCCGGTAGGGGGCGTGGGGTCCGCCGACCTCGGGGCCCTCGTCCCAGTCGAGGCCGAGCCAGCGCATCGAGTCCAGCAGTTGCTGGTACGACTCCTCCGAGTCGCGTGCGGCGTCGGTGTCCTCGATGCGGAAGACCATGGTGCCGCCGTTGTGCCGGGCGAAGGCCCAGTTGAACAGGGCGGTGCGGACCAGACCCACATGGGGGTTTCCGGTCGGCGAGGGACAGAAACGTACGCGGACGTTCGCGTTAGCCACGCTTGATCACCTTGTTGGTGAGAGTGCCGATGCCTTGGATGGTGACGGCGACCTCGTCGCCGATGCCGAGGGGGCCGACCCCGGCGGGGGTGCCGGTGAGGATCACGTCACCCGGGAGCAGGGTCATGGCCTCGGTGATGTTGACGATCAGATCCGTGATGGAGTGGATCATCTGTCGGGTGCTGCCGAGCTGGCGTTGTTCGCCGTTGACGGTGCACTGGATTGCCAAGTCGCCCGCTTCTTCCAGGCTGATGCCCGTCTCCACCCACGGGCCGAGCGGGCACGAGGTGTCGAAGCCCTTGGCCCTGGCCCACTGGGCCTCGCGCTTTTGGACGTCGCGTGCGGTGACGTCATTGGCGCAGGTGTAGCCGAGGATGACGTCCTGGACGCGCTCGCGCGGCACTTCACGGCACATGCGGCCGATGACGACCGCAAGTTCTGCCTCGTGGTGGACTTCCTCGGAGAACGAGGGGTACGCGATGGCGTCGCCGGAACCGATCACCGAGGTGGACGGCTTGAAGAAGGCGAAGGGGGCCGGCGGGAGCTCGTGTCCGAGCTCAGCCGCGTGGTCCGCGTAGTTGCGACCGAAGGCGACGACCTTGTTCGGCAGCACCGGCGGCAACAGCCGCACCTTGCTGAGCGGGACCTTGGTGCCCGAGAGCTCGAAGTCCGCGAACGGGATGCCCTTGATGATGTCGAGGACGAGTTCCTCGGGACCGTCACCCTCGACCGCGCCGAAGGCGACATTGCCGTCGATGGAGAATCTGGCGATGCGCACGGATGCGGCTGCCCCTCTACTACTGCTGACGCTGCTGAAGCCTGACGGTCCAGGCTAACGCGGTCGCGGGGAGCCCCGACGCCCACCGCCCCGCAGCCGTGGTGTCCGACGGCGCCCTGCGGCTGCGGGCGGTGGACGAACCGGTGCGGGGCGATGGGCGGACGGCGTGGCCGTCGATGGCGCCGGCTCGGGAGAGTTCGGTCTCAGGAGGCGGGGGCGTCCATCAGGATCGTGCGACGGGGGTTGGCCGTCTGGGTGGGAAGATCGAGCGAGTGCTCCGGCTGCTCCGGCGTCTGCAGCTGCTCGGCGTCCGAGAGATGGGCGAGGGTGGTGCGCCGGGGGTTCGCTATGTTGCGGAGCATCATCGTCTTCATCGGTGTTTTTACGACCTTCTCGGCGTATGGCCGCACGGACGGCGGCGGAGCGGCGGTCACTACAGAGTGCTGATTCTGTAAAGCGCCAGGCTAAACATCCGATTCCCCGAGAAATCCCCGGAAAGCCGAGGTTCAGGGTGTGATTTTGGTCACGATTCGATGCGCATTTCGGTCAATGCGGACCGTTGATCATCTGCAAGGAATCGGACATTTAGCGCCTGAATCTGGCATTCCACTCTCGATCATGGCGACTGGGACACCCACTCGGGGCTTGGAAGTCGCAGCAATTCGCACCTTTTGACCAGGAAATCCTTCTACGCCTGGTGACCCGCCACTCACACCGAGTCACCCAGGTCACAGGACGGTACGCGGCCCTTGTTGCGGATCCTGCACTGTGCTGGAATTCCACGCACCGCCGCGGTTTCAGGCCGGCGCGCAGAGGCGCAACGCAGCGCCGAGCGGCGGCGGGAGAAGGGGGAGAAGCGCCGGTCACTCACGACCACCAAAACGTAGGGGCGCCCCGCGCCTCACAGACGCCGACACCGTCCCGCCGCAATCCACGGCAGGGGCGCCTGGTCCAGAGGTTGCGACGCTAGTGCAGGGACGTTACAAGAGGGATGGCAGCGCTGCGGCCGAACCGGAGCCGCAGGGCGGGACCGACCGCGGCTCCTCGCCCCAGCACACCCAGAACCAGACTCCGACAGCGCCCGGCGAAGGCGGCACTTCCGCACGCCCCGGCGCGGCTGTCCCGGACGGCCCCGAAGCGCCCAAGGCCCTGCCCAAGGCGAAGGGTCCCAACGGCACCGGCTCGCGCCTTGCGCTGCGCAACTGGCGCATCAGCACCCGTCTCGTCTCCCTCCTGACGCTCCCCGTCGTCGCCGCGACCACCCTGGGCGGTCTGCGGATCAACGAGTCCATGGAACGCATGGAGCAGCTGGAACACATGCAGCTGCTCACCAACATGACCCAGGAAGCGACCAGGCTGGCGGTAGCTCTCCAGAACGAGCGCGACCTGACGGCCGGCCCGCTCTCCAACGAGGTACCCGAAACCAACTTCAAGATCACCAATGAGCGTCTGGAGACGGACCGGGCGCGGGCGGCGTTCCTGGAGACCACCCGGGACATCTCCAACACGGACAACCGCGAAGCCACCGACAGCATCCGGCAGAACGCGAACATCATCGTCACCCAGATCACGAACCTCACGAAGATCCGGGAAAACGCCTACGCGCCCGACACATCCGTGGCGCTGACGGTCCAGAGGTACCACCGGCTGATCGAGTCCCTGCTGAGCCTCTCCCAGGACATGGCCCAGGCGACCAGTAACCCGGAGATGATCAAGCGTACGCGTGCGCTGGCGGCCTTCTCCTCCGCCAAGGAGTACGCCTCGATGCAGCGCGCGATCATCGCGTCGGCGCTGCCCGGCGGCAATGACAGCAAGCAGGTCAAGCTCGACGAGGACGACCGCGAGTACGGACTCACCGCCTTCGAGAACGGCGACGACGAACTCCAGGAGTTCGAGAGGATCTACACCTCGTACGGCGGTGACGCCGCCGAGTTGACGGACGCCCTGGACAACGGCAACCCGATCATCGCCGCCTCCGAGCAGTACGCATCCCAGGTGTTCCTGAAGGAACGGGGCATCCAGGAGCAGACGGCGCGCTCCTATCTGGACTGGACGGACGACTACACCGTCCGCATCGACGCGATGAACACCATCGAGGCGACGCTGCTCGGCGAGATGGAGGCCAAGGCCCGTCAGCTGCGCGAGGAGTCACAGCAGGAAGCCATCATCAACGGTGCGCTGATCCTGTTCGTCCTCGGCGTCTCGCTCGTCGGCGCGTTCGTGGTCGCCCGCTCCATGATCCGTTCGCTGCGCAGGCTTCAGGACACCGCGACCAAGGTGGCCCAGGAACGCCTTCCCGAGCTGGTCAAGCACCTCTCGGAATCGGACCCGCAGGACGTCGACACCTCCGTCGAGTCGGTCGGTGTGCACTCCAGGGACGAGATCGGCAAGGTCGCCGCGGCCTTCGACGACGTGCACCGCGAGGCGGTTCGACTCGCCGCGGAGCAGGCTCTGCTGCGGGGCAACGTCAACGCGATGTTCACCAACCTGTCCCGCCGTTCACAGGGACTCATCCAGCGTCAGCTCTCGCTCATCTCCGAGCTGGAGTCCCGCGAGGCCGACCCGGACCAGCTGTCGTCGCTGTTCAAGCTGGACCACCTGGCGACCCGTATGCGCCGGAACGGTGAGAACCTCCTCGTCCTCGCGGGCGAGGAGCCGGGCCGTCGCTGGACGCGGCCGGTCCCCCTCGTCGACGTGCTGCGTGCCGCCGCGTCCGAGGTGGAGCAGTACGAGCGCATCGAGTTGGCCTCCGTGCCGACCACCGAGGTCGCCGGCCGGGTCGTCAACGACCTCGTGCACCTGCTCGCCGAGCTGCTGGAGAACGCCACGTCGTTCTCCTCACCCCAGACCAAGGTCCGGGTCACCGGTCACGCACTGCCCGACGGACGGGTGCTGGTCGAGATCCACGACACCGGCATCGGCCTCTCCCCCGAGGACCTCGCCGCGATCAACGAGCGGCTGGCGTCGCCGCCCACCGTGGACGTCTCGGTCTCCCGTCGCATGGGCCTCTTCGTGGTCGGTCGACTCTCACTGCGCCACGGCATCCGCATCCAGCTGCGTCCCTCCGACTCCGGGGGTACGACCGCACTGGTCATGCTCCCCGTCGACGTCGCCCAGGGCGGCCGGAAGGTCCCCCTCGCACCCGGTGCGGTGCAGGGCGCGCCGCCGATCATCCCGCCCGGTCTGGGCGGCCCCGCCACGACGGGGAACAATGGACGCCCCGGGATCAGCGGTCCAGGTGGCAGTGGTCCCGGAGCGTCCGGCGGCCCGCAGGGGGCTCCCGGCGGACTCCTCGGTGCCGGAGCGCCGCCGCGCGGACAGGTCGGCGCGGGTGCGGGCAGCAGCCCGGCGCAGCGTGCCGCTCTCCCCAGCCGCGATGGTGGTCCCAGCCGTCAGAGCAGCGGTCTGGCCGGTGCGTTCGGCGGCGCGGCGAGCGTGCGCAACGCCCGCTCCAGCGGTGCGCCGGGCGAGCAGGCGCGCCCCGGACAGCAGGACGGCGACCACGGGCGGCAGCTGCCGCCTTCGGGCGGGCCGCGGCCGGAGCTGCCGGGTTCGCGCCCGCAGCGTCCGCAGACCACGAGTTGGGGCAGCGACCAGATGCCCGGCGGCCCCAAGGGCCGCGGTGAGGGTCCGCGCGGCCATGCGGACAACGAGGCGGCACCCGGCCCGGCGACGGCGGAGTTCGCGCGTCCCGACTTCAGCGACCAGCAGCCCGAGTTCCCCGCAGGTCTGCCCCAGCGTGGGCCGGTGGCCTCCGGGCCTGGCGAGCCGTCCGGACAGTTCGTCCGCCCTGATGTCTTCGGTCCGCCGGCGAATGCCGGTGGTGGTGCTTCCGCACCTGCCGGACCGACGGGATCGTCCGCGGGGCAGTTCACTCCGCCCGGGAGCCCCGCCCCCGGTGGGCCGCAGAGTTCGGCGTCCACGGAACAGTTCGCCCGTCCGGACTTCGGCGCACCCACACCCCAGGACCCCACGTCCACCGGACAGTTCCCCCGCCCCGACTTCGGCGCACCCACACCCCAGGACCCCACGTCCACCGGACAGTTCCCCCGCCCCGACTTCGGCGCACCCACACCCCAGGACCCCACGTCCACCGGACAGTTCCCCCGCCCCGACTTCGGCGCACCGCAGCCGCCGCTTCCCGGCCAGGCCCCGGTGCCGCCCGGATTCGACGCGCACCCGGGTCTGCCCGCACAGCACGCCCTGCCGCCGCAGCCCCAGCCGGAGGCCCTGCCGCCGGCCGGTCCCGGCGATGGCCGCACCCCGCTGTTCGACACCCTGGAGACGGACTGGTTCCATACCCAGGGCCGGGCGCAGAACGGTCTGCCGGACCAGCCGGTGGACACTCCGGCGCCGGGAGTCTCGCGCAACACCGCCGAGCACTCCGTGCCGTCGATGCCGCAGCGCCCGACCGCGGGTCGCCCCGCGAACCAGGGCGCGCACAGCAACGGCTGGCGCCCCTCCCCCAATGACGAGTTGGTGCGCCAGGCCGAGCGGCTCAAGAAGCCGACCGCGGGCGGCGTCACCACCTCAGGTCTCCCTCGTCGTGTCCCTCGGGCGAATCTGGTCGCGGGTACGGCACAGGAGCAGAGCACCCAGAGCGGTCCGCAGGTTTCGCGTGCGCCGGACGATGTGCGCGGCCGGCTGACCAACCTTCGCCGAGGCATTCAGCAGGGTCGTCAACAGAACACTTCGACGACCGGTAGCTTCAACCTCGGCCCCACTCACCCGCAGGAGCGTTAGTTGAGCCCGATGAGCCAGGCGGCCCAGAACCTGAACTGGTTGATCACCAACTTTGTGGACAACACCCCCGGGGTGTCCCACACGGTCGTGGTCTCCGCCGATGGACTCCTGCTGGCGATGTCCGAAGGTTTCCCGCGCGATCGGGCGGACCAACTGGCAGCGGTCGCCTCCGGGCTGACCTCGCTCACCGCAGGAGCGTCAAGAATTTTCGAAGGCGGCCCGGTCAGCCAGACCGTGGTCGAGATGGAGCGCGGCTTCCTCTTCCTCATGTCCGTCTCCGACGGTTCCTCGCTGGCCGTGCTGGCCCACCCCGAGTGCGATATCGGTCTCGTGGGCTATGAGATGGCCCTGTTGGTCGACCGTGCGGGCAGCGTCCTCACTCCGGACCTCCGCGCCGAGCTCCAGGGAAGCCTCTTGCACTGATCCGTATGCTTCCGATCCCACTCCTTCTACGTATCTGTGTCAGATAGCGCTCCACGCGCCGTCACTGTCAGGTCGACCAACCGGCTCCCCCACCGGCCCGCTCAGACGGCACCAACCCTTGCTGTCCCGCCCGGAGGACTCATGACCCCGCCAACTGCCTCTCACGATCCGTACGGCTCCGATGCCTACGGGTACGAGGGTGACCAGCCGCTGGTGCGTCCGTATGCCATGACCGGTGGCCGTACCCGGCCGCGTTACCAGCTCGCCATCGAGGCGCTGGTGAGCACCACGGCCGATCCCTCGCTCCTTGCCGGGCTGCTGCCCGAGCACCAGCGGATCTGCCATCTGTGCCGCGAGGTCAAGTCGGTGGCGGAGGTGTCGGCCCTGCTGTCCATGCCGCTCGGTGTCGCCCGGATCCTCGTGGCCGACCTCGCCGAGGCGGGCATGGTGGCGATCCACCAGCCAGGCAACGGAGACGCCGGCGGAGCGCCGGATGTGACACTGCTCGAAAGGGTGCTCAGTGGACTTCGCAAGCTCTAGCGGCGGTGCAGCCCGCTCAACCACCAGCGCGAAAATCGTGGTGGCGGGCGGATTCGGCGTGGGCAAGACCACGTTCGTCGGCGCCGTCTCGGAGATCAACCCGCTGCGTACCGAAGCCGTCATGACCAGCGCATCCGCAGGCATCGACGACCTCACCCACACCGGCGACAAAACCACCACCACCGTCGCCATGGACTTCGGCCGCATCACCCTCGACCAGGACCTCATCCTCTACCTCTTCGGAACCCCCGGACAGGACCGCTTCTGGTTCATGTGGGACGACCTCGTCCGAGGAGCCATCGGAGCCGTCGTCCTCGTCGACACCCGCCGACTCGCCGACTGCTTCCCCGCCGTCGACTACTTCGAAAACAGCGGCCTCCCCTTCGTCATCGCCCTCAACGGCTTCGACGGACACCAGCCCTACAACCCCGAAGAAGTCCGCGAAGCACTCCAAATCGGCCCCGACACCCCCATCATCACCACCGACGCACGCCACCGCGCCGACGCCAAAAGCGCCCTCATCACCCTCGTCGAACACGCCCTCATGGCACGACTCAAGTAGTCGGTCGGCTTCAAACGCCCCAAGTCGGCGGCGATATACGGCAGTTGTCGCAAATGCGCATAGGCGGACTGTGTCCTTAGACACGGTCCGCCTGCGCGTTCATAACGTTTCGACAGAGAATTGCCACGGCCCGGACACCCGTTGCATACGGTCGGTACCGCTGCGCTCACATCGCCCTCGCCTTTTGAAGGGGCTCGCTCTTTATGCCCGTTTTATCGGTCAGTGCCGTCGGTAGGAATGGCTGATTCCAACTGTTTGGAACGGACCCTCTCCACATGCTGAAATTCGACGAACTCCTGAGTAGTACGGCTCTGAACGAAACACGGCACAGCTCAGGTGCCGGTGCCGAGAGGTTGTTGGTCGAGTGAGGCGAAGCATGACGGGCTCCGCGGAGCAGCAGGCGCGGGGAAACTTCACCCCGCCCGCGCGCACGGCGGTGCCCTCGGACGAGCCGGCACCGCACCCTCCCAGCCATGAGGCAGGCGGCCGGGGCGGCAACGGCCCGCTCTCCCCGCGCAACTGGCGGGTGCCCACCCGACTGAACGCGATCCTCCTGATACCCGCCCTGGTCGCGCTCGTGATGGGTGGTCTCCAGGTCAAGGGATCGATCGAGACCTGGGACGAGGCCCAGCGGGCCGAGCAGACCGCACTGATCGTGCAGGCGGCATCCGGATACGGTCAGGCGCTCCTCAACGAGCGCGACCTGACGGCGGCGACCCTCCTCAGCGCCGGTTCGTCGGACGCCCGCCAAACCGATGTGATCGACTCCGCTTACGCGGAGACGGACCGCGCGCGCCGGGAGTTCGACGCCGCCGTACGGAACCTCCCGCAGGGCCAGGGTCTGGAGCGGCGACTCGCGCTCTTTCGCGAGCAGGAGCCCGACCTGGACAAGCTCCGCAAGTCCGCCTACAGCGTGGGCATGGATCCGGTCTCCACCGAAGAGGGTTACGTCAGCATCCAGCACCCGCTGATGTCGTTCTCCAACGAGCTCGGCTTCGGCACCGGAAACGTCTCTTCGTACGGCCGTACGGTCTACGCCGTCCAGCTGGCGAAGGCCGCGGCGTCCTTGCAGCGCTCCATCGGCACGCATCTGCTGGTGCGGCCGAGCACCGAGGCCGACATCGCCCAGAAGCAGCGGGTGGCCTTCAACTCCTACAGCTACCTGGAGTCGATCGCGGTCAGCGAATTCGTCTCGGGCGGGAGCAAGGCCGACGCGGACCGCCTCCAGCGCGTCATGGCACAGAAGAGCTCCCAGGTCGACCGGCAGTTCCAGGGCTCCGACCTCCCGCGCGAGGGCAACTCCGCCTTCACCGGGATGGCCCTACAGATCGGCAGCGGCGCGGGACCCTCGACGCTCCGCAAGAACGGCATCACCGCGAGCAGCTGGATGGCCGTCGCCACCGCCAAGTTCGAGGGCTACAGCGAGGTGGAGCGCGAGCTGCTCGACCGGACCGTGGAAGAGGC
Source organism: Streptomyces sp. NPDC059256 (assembly GCF_042753785.1). NCBI lineage: Bacteria > Bacillati > Actinomycetota > Actinomycetes > Kitasatosporales > Streptomycetaceae > Streptomyces > Streptomyces sp. NPDC059256. The sequence goes on from NZ_JBHYZO010000001.1 coordinate 181,631, forward strand.
TTCCACGATCGCTGCGGACGCCCGTCGCGACGCCTTCATCAACGGTCTGATCACCGTCCTCGCCCTGCTCACCGCCTTCCTCGTGGCCGGGGCCGCCGCACGTCAGATGAGCCGCTCCATGCTGCGGCTGCGCGCTGCCGCCTTCTCCATCGCCCAGGATCGGCTGCCGAGCCTCGTCGACCAGCTCTCGCGGACGGAACCGGGTCGAGTCGACACCCGCGTGGAGCCGATCCCGATCGACACCACGGACGAGATCGGCGAGGTCGCCCGGGCCTTCGAGCAGGTCCACCGGGAAGCGGTCAGGCTCGCCGCCGAGCAGGCCATGCTGCGGGGCAACGTCAACGCGATCTTCACCAATCTCTCCCGACGCAACCAGTCCCTGATCGAGGGTCAGATCTCCCTGATCACGGAGCTGGAGAACGGCGAGGCCGACCCGGACCAGCTGGCGTCGCTGTTCAAGCTGGACCACCTGGCGACCCGGATGCGCCGCAACGGCGAGAACCTGCTGATCCTCGCCGGGGAGGAGCCGGGCCGGCGGTGGAACGAGCCAGTACCGCTCGTCGACGTGCTGCGTGCGGCGACCTCCGAGGTCGAGTCGTACGAGCGCATCGAGCTGACCGGGGTCCCCGAGTCGGAGATCCACGGCCAGGCCGTGACCGACCTGGTGCATCTCCTGGCCGAGCTGCTGGAGAACGCCACCACCTTCTCCTCACCGCAGACCAAGGTCAGGGTGACGGCGACCAGGCTGCCGGACGGCCGTGTCATGGTCGAGATCCATGACAAGGGCATCGGGCTGACCGCCGAGGACTTCGCCGACATCAACCACAAGTTGGCCAATCCGCCGACCGTGGACGCGGCGGTCTCCCAGCGCATGGGCCTCTTCGTGGTCGGACGGCTCGCCGACCGCCACGGCATCCGGGTCCAACTGCGCCCGTCGGGCGAGCAGGCGGGCACCACCTCGCTGGTGATGCTTCCCGACGCGATCACGCACGGCGGCGGTGGCGAGCAGCAGCCGGCTGACGGCTTCACCGTGTCGCAGATCATTCCCCAGCAGCCGACGTTCACGAGCCCGCCCCTGCGCACGGCCGCGGAGCTCGGATTCGACGACTCCCGCTACGAGACCCCTGCCGCGACCCCAGAGGCCCCGGCGGCGAACCAGGCCCAGGAAGCTCGCTCGCGCAAGCGTGAGGAGCGGAAGGCCGCCCTCGAGGCACGGTCGGCGGACGGCGGCCCCACGGCTCCGCAGCCGGCTCCACAGCCCCGTCAGAGCGACGAGCAGCCGGCGGGGCAGCAGGGGTACGGTTCCGACTTCGGACAGCCCTACCAGCAGCCGGGTTACCCGGGGCAGGGGTTCGGGCAGAGCCAGCCGCAGGCCCAACCCGGTCCGGCCTTCGACGGATTCCCCGGTACCCCGACCGTGGGCCACCAGCCCCACGATCCTGCGTACCAAATGCCCCAACAGCACCAGATGCCACAGCAAGATCAGGCATATCAGGGGCATCTTGGATCGCCCTATCCGGAAGCAACGTATCCGAGCCAGCAGCCGGCCTCGCCACAATTCGCCGGTCAGTTCGAAGGCCACCCCCACCAGGGCGAGTGGGCAGATCAGGGCTCTCAACCCCACGCTTTTGAGTCTGATTTTCAGCCAGAATCGGAATTGGCCTCATCTGTCTCCAGCGGCCCCACGGCCGCCCCTGAACGCGTAGGCTTCGAACGTCCGGGACCCTCTTCGAGCAGCGGTCATGAGCTGACCGAGGCCGGTCTGCCACGGCGCGGCAGTCAGCAGAAGTCGCAGCCCGAGCAGCGACAGCCTCAGCAGCAGTGGCAGCCGCCCGCGGAGCGGACCACGCAAGCGGCGCAGGGCGCCCAGTCCGAGGCGGTGGTCGGCGGTGTCAGTGGCGCGGCGGAATCCGCGGCACAGCCCACGGATTGGCGTTCCGCCAACGACGCACGCTTTCAGCGGGCGGAGAAGCTCCGCGAGCCGAAGGCCGGCGGAGTCACCGCTTCCGGCCTGCCGCGACGGGTGCCCAAGGCCAACCTCATCGAGGGTGCGGCGGAGCAGACCCCCCAGGGGGGCCCACAGGTTTCCCGTGCTCCCGAGGACGTCCGGGGCAGGTTGAGCAACCTGCGCCGGGGCGTCCAGCAGGGACGCAACGCGGGAGCGGACACGAACGGACCGGGCTTCGGCCCGGGTAGCAGCTACCACCAGGAGCGTTAGTGTGAGCCCGATGAGCCAGGCGGCGCAGAATCTGAACTGGTTGATCACCAACTTCGTGGACAACACCCCCGGGGTGTCCCACACCGTGGTGGTCTCCGCCGACGGACTCCTGCTGGCGATGTCTGAAGGGTTCCCGCGCGATCGGGCGGATCAACTGGCGGCGGTCGCCTCTGGTTTGACCTCGCTCACCGCAGGAGCGTCCAGGATCTTCGAAGGCGGCGCGGTCAACCAGACGGTGGTGGAGATGGAACGGGGCTTCCTCTTCATCATGTCCATCTCCGACGGTTCCTCGCTGGCCGTGCTGGCCCACCCCGAGGCCGACATCGGTCTCGTGGGCTATGAGATGGCCCTGCTGGTGGATCGCGCCGGGAATGTCCTAACTCCGGACCTTCGCGCCGAACTTCAGGGGAGTCTTCTCAACTAATAGGCAGACAGTGCGTTTCACGCCACCGCACCATAGGGTGCGGTGGCGCACCCCCCACAGGGACAGGAACCGGCTTACTCGCGGTCGGAGGAGGAAACGTGGCAACACCCCCAGGCGGACACCGTTATGACGGCGGTGTTCATCGGATGCCCGGAGAGCAGTCGCACAACCGCTACAACTTTCCTTCGACCCCGACCAGAGGGGACACCCCTCAGCCGTACCAGCAGCAGCCGTACCCCTCGCACGACCAGCAGCCGTACCCGCCCCAGGACCCACAGCAGTACGGCCACCAGCAGCGTCACCAGCAGCAGCGGCCACCCGAGCCGCCGTCGCACCAGAACGCGCACAACCCGCTGGTGCGTCCGTACGCGATGACCGGTGGCAGAACCCGGCCGCGTTACCAGCTCGCCATCGAGGCGCTGGTCAGTACCACGGCAGATCCAGCGAGGCTGCAAGGGCAACTGCCCGAGCACCAGCGGATCTGCCGACTGTGCTTCGAGATCAAGTCCGTAGCCGAGATCTCGGCACTCCTCCATCTTCCTCTCGGTGTCGCCCGGATCCTCGTGGCCGACCTCGCCGAGGCGGGCATGGTGGCCATTCATCAACCCGGCGGCGACGAGGCCGTCGGCGGTCAGCCAGATGTGACACTGCTCGAAAGGGTGCTCAGTGGACTTCGCAAGCTCTAGCGGCGGTGCAGCCCGCTCAACCACCAGCGCGAAAATCGTGGTGGCGGGCGGATTCGGCGTGGGCAAGACCACGTTCGTCGGCGCCGTCTCGGAGATCAACCCGCTGCGTACCGAAGCCGTCATGACCAGCGCATCCGCAGGCATCGACGACCTCACCCACACCGGCGACAAAACCACCACCACCGTCGCCATGGACTTCGGCCGCATCACCCTCGACCAGGACCTCATCCTCTACCTCTTCGGAACCCCCGGACAGGACCGCTTCTGGTTCATGTGGGACGACCTCGTCCGAGGAGCCATCGGAGCCGTCGTCCTCGTCGACACCCGCCGACTCGCCGACTGCTTCCCCGCCGTCGACTACTTCGAAAACAGCGGCCTCCCCTTCGTCATCGCCCTCAACGGCTTCGACGGACACCAGCCCTACAACCCCGAAGAAGTCCGCGAAGCACTCCAAATCGGCCCCGACACCCCCATCATCACCACCGACGCACGCCACCGCGCCGACGCCAAAAGCGCCCTCATCACCCTCGTCGAACACGCCCTCATGGCACGACTGCGCTAGGCCGTGCCCTGAACACGGTGGCTGCGCCCCGTGGACGCAGACGCAGCATATGAGCCCTCGTCCTCCATACGGAGGCACGAGGGCTTCGTGCTGCCAGGGGCCGGGGCGCCGGGCCCGGGGGGCGCCGAGGATCCGGTTCGGGCATGCCGCTCGGCATCGCGCTGCCGTGGGAGGCGCGGCTACCGGTCGCACCGGAGCGCTACCCGGGCCCGACCGCCCCCGGGCCGGCCCTGAGGACAGCCCACAACGGCCCCCAGCGGCCACCAGGGGCCCTTGCGGCACGACGTACGCAGACACACCACCTGCCTACTCGGGAACTGGGCGGGTGGTCGCCGTCCGGGCACGACGAAAGCCGGCCCCGTCCACCTCTGTCGAAGTGGACGGGGCCGGCTCGGCGTGGTGCGGCCCGTTTGCGGGCTCTTGGCTCAGCCCTGCCAGCTGTGGGAGGGCTGGAAGCCGCGCTGGCGCTCCAGACGCCGCCAGCCGGCCGCCGTCGAGCGCTCCTGGAGCGGTGCGCTCTCGGGCTGAGAAGCTGCACGGGCCAGGAGGACCGCGGTGATCGCGGCCAGTTCCTCGGGGTCGCATTGCCCCTTCTCGACCCGCAGCACGGAGGAAGAAGAACGGTTGCTGCTCATACTGATGTGGCTTCCATTTCTCCGCAGCACTACTGCGGGGGGTTGCCGTGTTTGCGGGACGGCAGGTCGGCGTGTTTGGTGCGGAGCATGGTGAGTGAGGAGATCAGTACCTGACGGGTTTCGGCGGGGTCGATCACATCGTCGACCAGTCCGCGTTCGGCCGCGTAGTACGGATGCATCAACTCGGACTTGTACTCCTTGACCATGCGGGTTCGCATGGCCTCGGGATCTTCCGCGTCGGCGATCTGCCGACGGAAGATCACATTCGCGGCGCCCTCGGCACCCATCACCGCGATCTCATTCGTCGGCCAGGCGAACGTCAGGTCCGCACCGATGGACTGCGAATCCATCACGATATAAGCGCCGCCATACGCCTTCCGGAGAATCAACGAAATCCGCGGCACCGTCGCATTGCAATACGCATACAGCAACTTCGCCCCATGCCGGATGATGCCACCATGCTCCTGGTCCACCCCAGGCAAGAACCCCGGCACATCCAACAGCGTCACAATCGGAATATTGAACGCATCACACATCTGAACAAACCGAGCCGCCTTCTCCGACGCCTCGATGTCCAACACCCCGGCCAATGACTGCGGCTGATTCGCCACAATCCCCACCACCTGGCCATCCAACCGAGCCAACGCACAGATGATGTTCCGCGCCCACCGCTCATGGACCTCCAGGAAGTCCCCCTCGTCCACCAACTCCTCAATCACCCGATGCATGTCATACGGACGATTGCCATCCGCCGGCACCAGATCCAACAACACATCCGAGCGCCGATCCGCCGGATCATCGGACACCACCAACGGCGGATTCTCCCGATTGTTCGACGGCAACATCGACAGGAGATACCGCACCTCAGCGATGCACGTCTCCTCATCGTCATACGCAAAATGCGCCACACCCGACGTCTCAGCATGCACATCCGCACCACCGAGACCATTCTGCGTAATCTCCTCCCCCGTCACCGCCTTCACCACATCGGGACCCGTGATAAACATCTGCGACGTCTCACGCACCATAAACACAAAATCCGTCAACGCCGGCGAATACGCCGCACCACCCGCACACGGACCCAACATCACCGAAATCTGCGGAATCACACCCGAAGCCCGAGTATTCCGCTGAAAAATCCCCCCGTACCCAGCAAGCGCCGACACGCCCTCCTGAATACGCGCACCCGCACCATCATTCAACGACACCAACGGCGCACCCGCCGAAATCGCCATATCCATGATCTTATGAATCTTCGCCGCATGCGCCTCCCCCAACGCACCACCAAAGATCCGAAAATCATGCGCATACACAAACACGGTCCGCCCCTCAACCGTGCCCCACCCCGTCACCACACCATCGGTGAACGGACGCTTCGCCTCCAACCCAAAACCAACCGCCCGATGCCGCCGCAACTGCTCCACTTCACGGAACGAACCCTCATCCACCAACAACGCGATCCGCTCACGCGCCGTCAACTTCCCCTTCGCATGCTGCGCCTCGGTCGCCCGATCACTCGGCCCCGCCACCGCACGCGCCCGCAGGTCATGCAGCTCCGCCACCCGTCCACGGGTGTCGGCGGGCTCGCTGGAAGTCTCGTCCACAACGGTCATACATCGACCCTACGGACGCGACCAAGAAAACCATCCCGTTGACTCTGTACAGTCTCGCGACCGATCTCCTGTGGGCCTCCCACAGAAGCATTCAGTACAGCGGCTCAACCACCAGCTCGGGACCACTGATCTTTGTGGAGTTTCCATAAAGTGTTCATGCGAGGGTCACAACACAGCGGAGCGTCTCGCCCTGGCCGGTCCCGCCGAGCCGCAGCGTGAGCGAGCGTCCCGTACCGCGTACCTCCATGCCTGGATCATGGTGCAGGACCTCCCGCACGGGGTGGTTCCAGACGATGTCCAGGGCGACGCCGGAGCGCTCCGGATCGCTGACGCACACGGTGGCGACCCGTCCGCGGCGAGCGAGCTCCGCCTGCTGCGGGGACCCGATCCGCACCAGGACGCTGGCGGGAGCGCCCGCGATCAGCGGGCCCACCGTACCGGGGCGCCAGAAGTTCGCGGCCACCAGCCCGAGGGCCGGAACGGCCACCGCCTGCCGCGAGGCGTCATTGGCGAGGATCCGCAGCCGGCGCCTCTCAGCCGCCCGGGCGGCGACCACCCGCCGGGTCGCGCCCGGCATCAGCAGATAGGCGTATGTCGCATCCACCGGATCGATTCCATGGTCGAGCCAGAGCGTCTGGTAGTGGCGGGTCACCCGCTCGCTGGTGCTCATGGTGTTGATGTCGCTCCAGGCCCCGGTGCGCTGCTCGCGCAGGGTGCGCAGTTCCCCATCGGCGCCGAGCAGGACCCAGCCGCCGTGCCCCTCCAGATGTGCCCAGCGCCGACCACGGGTCAGCCGCGCGCTCCCGACCGCCCCCAACTGCCGGTTGTCCACGACCGTCTCCACGGGAACGCCGTCACCACAGCTGATTCCGGCTCCCAGACAGATGACGGCGTCGTCGACGCAGAACCAGGACTTCCGGGCTTCGAGCGTGGACCCGAGGCCCCGCAGGTGCTGACCGATCGCCGCATACTCCCCATCGGTGGTGCCGCCCACCCAACGGACATCGGGACGGGGCTCGCCCCATTCGCCCCCCGCACGGTCGGCGAGCCGTCGGGTGGAGACGGTGGTGCCTGGCAGCCGGTACCAGTCGACCGTCGGCCAGAACCAGTCCGTGTACTGGTCCTGGCCGACCGTTGACCGGTCCGGCCACCAAGAGAGCATGCCGGCCCCGGTGTGCCAGCCGCGCGGGTTCTCCCCGTTGCCGCATTCGTAGAACGAGATCCGGTTCGAGGCCATGGCGATGCAGGCGGCCCATCCCGGCCGTCGATGCACCGCACGGTCCATGGCCGGAAAGAGTCGGTGCCCGACCGGCTCGGGCGCGACCGGGGCCGGACCGCGGGCGATGGAGTGGAGCCGGGCGAGGTCGGCCACCTCGTACTGGGCGCTGGTGAGGATCGGTGCGGTGGTGTCCCGGGCGATCCAGCCCTTGATCCGCGCGTGCCACCGGTTCCGTTCCGGCTCACTCGCGGCTTCGGCGAGCAGTGCCATGGCGCCGATCATCGCGTGCCCGTGGAAGTGGTCGCTGCGCATGGTCCGGCTGTCGTCGTGGCGCAGGTACCCGCGGCTGATCGCCCGACCGTTGACGCTGTCCATCATCAGACCGTCGTGGATCAAGGGGGCGTACGCGTGCTCCACGCTGTCGAACACATGCCGGCGACGGGGGTCGACGATCGCCCAGGGGGAGCCTTCGAGCAGGACGAAGAGGCGCGCGAGACCGTCGAGCAGGACCTGTCCATAGGTGCCGGAGTAGGCGACCGAGGTGTGCTGTACGAACGATCCATCGGTGTGGAGACCGTCACCGCTGGTCACCTGGGGGAAGACGGGTGACAACGCCTCGACGGCGAGGGTGATGCGCTGCGGGGCGGCGCCCAGGATGCCGCGGAGTGCGACCGATCGACAGAGGTCGACGCGGTTGGCGCCGGTGGAGGTGCCGCCGTAGGTGCGGAGCAGGGCATCGGGGATGAAGTGGTCGACTGCGGCGCAGGCCGCTCGGCGCTGCTCCTCGGTGAGGTGGTCATGGAGGACGGCGGTGAGGTCCATCAGATGGCGGGGAGCGCCGATCTGCCATTCCCACCAGTTGCCGTAGCGGGTGGTGCCGGGGTGGTAGACGGTGGTCGCGAGGTGGTCGAGGCCGCGCAGGACATCGGCGAGGGTGTCGGGGTCGTGGGTGTGCGCATGGGCCCGTGCCATGGTCCACAGCCGGCCGTAGCTCTGGGTGATCCCGGCGGGTGGGTCGAAGGGGTGGTCGGGCCAGAGGGAGCGGGCGGTGGGGGCCATCGTGGCTCGGGCGGTTGCGGCGAGACGCACGGTACGGGCGATCCGGGAGGCGTACGGCTCCTCAGTCGGGTCGTATCCGGTGCCGAGACTGATCTCCAGCCAGCGCCTTCTGAGTGCTGTGAAGGGATCGGCGCCCCGCTGGGCGGGGGACGCCGGTGCGGTCGAGGCCAGGGTGAGGGCGCCCGCACCGATACCGGCGAGGAAGGCACGGCGGGATCCACGGGACGGAAGCAGCACGGCCACCTCTGGGGACGGGAGCGGTCGCGCCCCGGGTGGGGCGCGTCCACTCTTCCCGTCGTGTCGCCTTCCGCCTAGGAAGTGCCGGAACGTGTCCGTCAGGTCCGGAGGTGGTTGTAGACCGTGGCCCGGGAGACACCCAGGATTCCGGCGAGGGTCCGTACGGCGTGTTTCACCTGGAGGAAGCCCTGTGCTTCGAGGGTGCGGACCAGTTCGCGTTTGTCGGCCGTGGTCAGTGCCTGGGCCGATCGGCCGCGTCGGGCGGCGAAGTCCTCTGCCACGCCGTGCAGTTCTTCGACGGTCCGGGCACGGAGGGTCTCGTGGAGGGGGCGCTCACCCTCGTCGGTGGCGATCAGCCGGCTGATGCCGCTGACGACACCGTCGAACACGGAGATGTCGAGGTTGAGGCAGATCGCTGCCACGTAGGCGCCGGAGCTGTTCTTGATGCCGATGGAGGTGCTCTTGGCGGCGCGGCCGTCGGGGAAGCGGTTGGGGTAGTTCTGTACGACGGCCGGGAAGTCGGGGTCCTGGATGCGCGCGCGGCCCAGTTCGGTGGCGGGCTCCCCCACGGTCCGGCCGGAGAGGTTGTTCTCGATCGCGCGCAGGGAGTGGTCGGGGTCGCGCAGGTCGTGCAGGACCACCTCGCACAGTCCGGGGAACATCCGGCCGATCGCGGTGGTGATCGTCTCGGCCTCGCGCAGCAGCAGTTCGTCTTCGGCGGTCATGGCGCGCCGCTCCCGTCGAAGGCGTCCGCCAGGGCGGCCGGGGCCTTGAGTCCGGAGCCGGTGAGGATGACGACGGTGCGGTCACCGGGCCGGATCAGTCCACGGGCGGCGAAGGTGCCGATCGCTGCGGCGGCGGTGGCGCTGGTCGGTTCCGCGTACAGGCCCTGTGCGGCGAGGCGCCGCAGGGCTGACGTGATGTCGGCCTCGGGGACGGTTGCCATGTCGCCGCCCGAGCCTCGGATGGCCCGCAGCACCTCGGGGAGGCGGACGGGGTGGGCGATGGCGGTCCCCTCGGCGATGGTCGGCGTCCAGTGTCCGGGCACGGTGTGTTCCACACCGGCTTGGAAGGCGGCGTGGAGGGGTGCGCAGTTGGCCGGTTGGGCGACGAGCAGTCGGGGCAGCCGCTTGATCTGTCCGGCGGCGAGCAGTTCGCCGAAGCCCAGCGCACAGCCGAGCACGGTGCTGCCGGCGCCGGCCACGGTCACCACCTGGTCGGGTGCTTCGAAGCCGAGGTCTTCCCAGATCTCGTACGCGAGGGTCTTGGTGCCCTGGAGGAAGAGGGGGTGCCAGTTGTGGCTGGCGTAGCTGGTGCTGGCGGACAGGCGCAGTGCTTCGGCGGCGGTCGCCTCGCGGTCGCCGGGAACGAGCCGTACGTCCGCTCCGTACGCCCGGCTCTGGAGGATCTTGGCGGGTGAGGTGGTGGCGGGGACGAGGATGGTGGCCCGGATGCCTGCGGCGGCGCAGTAGGCGGAGACGGAGGCGCCGCCGTTGCCCGAGCTGTCCTCGATGACGTCGGTGATGCCCTGTTGGGCGAGGAAGGAGACCATCACCGTGGTGCCGCGGTCCTTGAAGCTGCCGGTCGGGCTGAACCACTCCGCTTTGAAGGCGACCGGAACCCCGTCCCACTGCGCTTCGATCAGGGGGGTGCGGCCTTCGCCGAGCGAGATGGGACGGGGGATGTCGACGGGGAGGGCTGCTCGATAGCGCCAGAGCGAGCGGACGTCGGTGTCGATGTCGTGACGGGTGATGCCGGGGAGCGGGGTCACCGAGAGCGGGGTCCCGTTGTCGCCGCGCCAGCGTCGCCCGGTGAGGGGGTAGGTGTCGCCGGTTCGTTCGTCGAGATAGCGGGGAGGCGTCGGGTACCGATCCATGCTTGACAAGCTTTCCAATGATGGACATCTTGTCAAGCTCGCAACCCCACCGGACACCTCGACACCGGAAGAAGTTGAAACTTAAACGGAATTCGTCTACAGTCAATCTCGTTGAAGGTTTAACAACATCCCCCCTCAAGGAGTGACGTCATGGGTCTGTTCAACCGCAAGGCAGCCACCACCACCGCCCCCGCCACCACGACGGTGGACCCCGCACTGGCCGCATTGAGCGGTGAGTACACCCTCGACCCCGCCCACACCAGCATCGGTTTCACCGTGCGCCATGCGATGGTCACCAACGTCCGCGGCACCTTCACCGAGCACGAGGGCAACCTGGTCCTGAACGGCAACGACCCCGGCTCCTCCCGCGCCGTGATCGACGTCAAGATCGGCAGCATCGACACCGGCATCGCCGACCGTGACGGCCACCTGCGCAGCGGCGACTTCTTCGACGTCGAGCAGTTCCCCCTCATGAGCTTCCGCTCCACCAACGCCGAGCAGATCGGTGGCGACCAGTACCGGGTGACCGGCGACCTGACCATCAAGGACGTGACCCGCCCGCTGGCGATCGACCTGGAGTTCAACGGTGCCGCCAAGGACGTCTACGGCAACGAGCGCATCGGCTTCGAGGGCAGCGCCGAGATCCTGCGCTCCGAGTGGGGCCTGACCTGGAACGCCGCGCTGGAGACCGGTGGCGTCATGGTCAGCGACAAGGTCAAGCTGAACTTCGACATCTCCGCGATCAAGAACGCCTGACCCGCTGCCCGTCGAGGGCACCCAGAGCGCGCCCGTCCTGCCGTCCCCCCACGGCCGGGGCGGGCGCTCTGCGTTGGTGGGACCGGGCGGAAGCACAGGAGACCCCTGCGGACGGGCGTCAGAACCCGCCGCCGTCGAACCCGCCGCCTCCGCCACCGCCCCAGTCGCCGCCGCCGCCGAAGTCCGAGGAATTGAAGTCGGCGCCAGAGAAATCGCCACCGGCCGCGCCTTCGAAACCGTCCCCGCCGTACTCCGCGGCGTACGCGGGCGAGGACAGCATGCTGCCGAGCATCGTGCCCACGAGCAGTCCCGGCAGCAGACCGCCGCCGAAGTAGCCACCGGCCCACGGCCCGTACGCGGGCCCCGCCTCCCAGTAAGGGCGGTGGCCGGTCTCGGTGTCGACGGTACGGGCGAGCGGCGCCTGTCCGTCGTCCAGACGAGCGGCGTCCGCCGCGCAGACCGGCACCTCGCGGGAGGCTCCCCCGGACGGGGTCCAGATGCGATCGGCCGTCGACGGTCCGTGTCGGGGGTCGAAGAAGCAGGGTGGTCTGCGCTCGGGCAACGTACGACCGGTCCGTCGGGCATCGAGCACGGCCAGACTGAACCGGCCGTCGTCGAGGGCCCGGGTCACCGTGCGTACGTCCGAGGGGTGAGCGGCGGCGCCCATCCGTGACTTGGCCTGGTCATAGGCGTCCAGTGCCCGCTCGTAGTCGGCGCGCATCGTATCGTCGGCGCCCTTCTCCGAGGGGTGGAAGTCCAGCCGGTCCAGTTCTTCGCCGAAGGCCGTGATGTCCTCGTCCACGACGACCCGAAGCCGGTCCAGCGCTGCCTGCTCTTCGGCCGCCTTCTGGCGCTTGCGGCGGCGCACGACGGCATAGGCACCCGCACCGCCAGCCGCCAGGAGCGCGCCGAAGGTGATCAGGGCACCGGTGTTGACAGAGGAGTCATAGCCGTCGGCGCCCGTGCCGGCCGAGCCCCAGGAGGCGGGCGCGCTCCCCTGCATCTGCGGCAGGGCCTGGTCGACGAAGTTGTTCAACTGGGTCACCGCGTCGGCACCCGGAGGCGTCTTCACGGCCGTGACCAGGTTCTGGACCGCTTGATTCGACAGGACGGCACGGTCCGCGCCCGCGTTGAAGCCGTCGCCGAGGCGGATCGCGTAGAGACCGGTGATCCCCGTGTCGGTACGGATCGCCGGGAGCACGGTGGCGGCCGGATAGTCGGAGCCGACCGGCAGTACGGCGACGAAGAGGGGTTTGTCCGCGTCCTTGATCTTCTTCGCCAGCGCGTCGGCGTCCTGCCTGGACAACTGGTCCGAGGCCCGCGGATCGACGTAGACGGGACCGTCCCGGAAGGCGTCGGCCACCGTTTCGGGGCCGGTGACCTGCATGCTCGTGGTCACGCCCGAGCTGGCCACCGAGTCGGCTCCGGTGGCCGCCTGCGCTCCCGGAGCCGTCCCGAGTACGGCGGCCGAGAGCGCCAGCAGCAGACCGGACAGTGCGGAAAGCAGCCTGGTCCTCATCCTTCGACGCTACCTTGAAAGCAGCTGTTTCAGGACAAGTAGCGACATGCTGCTCCGTCTGCCCCGCTCCCTCCGCCTACCCCCGGCTGTTCCATGGGGCTATTCGGCCGGTTCCACTCCTGCCCGCAGCAGACCGTAGGTATACGCGTCCTCCAGGGCCTGCCAGGAAGCGGCGATGACGTTGTTGGCGACGCCGACGGTGGCCCATTCGCCGGTGCCGTCACCCGTGGTGATCAGCACCCGGGTGGTGGACTCGGTGCCGTGGCGGCCTTCGAGGATGCGGACCTTGTAGTCCACCAGCTCCAGCTTGGCCAGCTGCGGATAGAACCGCTCCAGACCGACGCGCATCGCCCGGTCCAGCGCATTGACCGGTCCGTTGCCCTCCGCGGTGGTGACGATCCGCTCGCCCTTCACCCACAGCTTCACGGTGGCCTCGTTGGCGTGGGTCCCGTCCGGGCGGTTCTCCGAGATCGTGCGCCAGGACTCGGTGCGGAAGTAGCGGCGCGCCCTGCCTTCGGCCTCGGCCCTCAGCAGCAGCTCGAAGGAGGCGTCGGCGGCCTCGTACGTGTACCCCTGGAGCTCGCGCTCCTTGACCCGCTCGACGACCCTGCCGATCAGCTCACGATCACCGCCGAGGTCGACGCCCAGTTCCTTGCCCTTGAGCTCGATCGAGGCCCGGCCGGCCATGTCGGAGACGAGCATCCGCATGGTGTTGCCGACCGTCTCGGGGTCGATGTGCTGATAGAGGTCGGGGTCGACCTTGATCGCGGAAGCATGCAGCCCGGCCTTGTGGGCGAAGGCGGAAACACCCACATAGGGCTGGTGGGTGGAGGGGGTGAGGTTGACGACCTCGGCGATGGCGTGCGAGATCCGGGTCATCTCGGCGAGCGCTCCGCTGGGCAGCACCTTCATGCCGTACTTCAGCTCCAGCGCGGCGACCACGGGGAAGAGGTTGGCGTTGCCGACCCGCTCTCCGTATCCGTTGGCGGTGCACTGGACGTGTGTCGCGCCCGCATCGACGGCGGCGAGGCTGTTGGCCACCGCACAGCCGGTGTCGTCCTGGGCATGGATGCCCAGACGGGCACCGGTGTCGGCGAGCACGGTGGCGACGACCGCCTGGACCTGCGCGGGAAGCATCCCGCCGTTGGTGTCGCACAGCACGACGACGTCGGCCCCGGCTTCGGCGGCGGTCCGGACGACGGACTTGGCGTACTCGGGGTTGGCCCGGTAGCCGTCGAAGAAGTGCTCGCAGTCGACGAAGACCCGACGGCCTTGGGCGCAGAGGTAGGAGACGGTGTCGCGGACCATCTCCAGGTTCTCTTCGAGGGTGGTGCGCAGGGCCAGTTCCACATGCCGGTCATGTGCTTTGGCAACCAAGGTGATCACGGGTGCACCGGACTCAAGCAGGGCTCTGACCTGCGGGTCTTCAGCCGCCTGTCCACCGGCTCGGCGAGTGGCGCCAAAGGCCACCAGCTGGGCGTGCCGGAAGGTGATCTCCTGCTGGGCACGGGCGAAGAACTCCGTGTCACGTGGATTGGCACCGGGCCAGCCGCCCTCGATGAAGGCCACACCGAACTCGTCCAGATACCGGGCGATGGTCAGCTTGTCGGCAACGGTGAGGTTGATGCCCTCGCGCTGGGCACCGTCGCGGAGCGTCGTGTCGAAGACGTGGAAGGAGTCGTCGACGCGGAAGCCTGCGTCGGCCGCCGTACCGGTATCCGTGGGCTGTGGGGTCATGGCTGTGTTGCTCCTGTCGGATGAGTGGCTCCCGGAATGACTGGCTCCACTTGCCCCCATCTTCGCGCGCTGTCCGTTTTCGACCAGGGTTGGGGCCGGAAAACGAAAAAACCCCTCGCGGGTGCGAGAGGTTTGCGCGCGGGTCTGGGGCACGATGAGTGCGTCGCACGGGTGGTACGAGGCATTCACTGCGGACCGGCGCGCCTGCTGCCCATAATCATGGCGAACGAAAGCACGCGAGAAGTCTGCCACAGGGTCCGCCGCCGATGGTGAGCGGTCTCACCATGCGGGCACCGCGGCCATCGAGTGGACGGCGGCCGGCGCGGCGGGGACAGGGACCGGGGCCGGACCCGGGCATTCGGCGTGGCAGCCATGCCATCGAGTGGGCCACGGCTCCGGTCGGTAATAACCGCGCCGCGACACAGGCGCCCGCCACGGCGGTCGGCTCCTGCCTCATGACTCCCCCTGACCTCATGCCCCTGGCACCCGCCGGAGCTCAGGGCGAGTCAAGCGCATCACCACCCTCGGAACAATCCGATCAAATGCGTACAACCACTGGCCAAGATCAAACGTCCGCAGGCACGAGTGCCGCTCAGGCGCTCAGGCGCTCAGGCGCTCAGCCGTGAGCCACTCAGCCGCTCAGCCGCCCAGCCGCTTAAAGGGGCGCAACCTTCGCAGGAGCCGGTTCAGCACGCTCCACGGTGGCCCCCACCCGGTTGAGGTCGATGCCCCTGGTCTCCCGCATCGTCAGATAGACGATCAACGAGACCGCGGCACACCCCGCGACGTACCAGGAGAACCCCGACTCCATGCCGGCCTTCTTGAACCAGAGCGCCACATACTCGGCCGTCCCCCCGAACAGGGCGTTGGCGATGGCGTACGGCAGCGCGACCCCGAGCGCACGCACTCCGGTCGGGAAGAGTTCAGCCTTCACACAGGCATTGATCGAGGTGTAGCCGGTGATGACCACCAGGGCCAGCAGGGAGAGCCCGAAGGCCGGCCAGAACGAGCCCGCATGCCGGAGCATCGTCATGATCGGCACGGTGAGGAAGGTCGACCCCAACGCGAAGGTGATCAGGAGCGGACGGCGGCCGATCCGATCGGAGAGCCGGCCGGCCAACGGCTGGAGGCAGGCGAAGACGATCAGCGCACAGAAGGAGACCAGGGTCGCGGTCTCCTTGGGCAGCCCGGCGCTGTTGGCGAGGTACTTGGTGAGATACGTGGTGTACGTGTAGTACGCCACGGTCCCGCCCATCGTCAGCGCGACGACCAGGAACGCTTCCCGCTTGTGGACAAGGAGCGCCTTGATCGTGCCCTTGAGGCGATCGGGCGTGTCGTCGCCGGACTCCTCGTACACCTCGGTCTCCAGCATCGCGCGGCGCAGGTAGAACACCACCGCGGCGCCCAGCGCTCCGATGATGAAGGGGATGCGCCAGCCCCAACTGTGCAGCGCCTGCGACGACATGGTGTTCTGGAGGACGATCTGGAGTCCCAGCCCCAGGATCTGGCCTGCCGTCATGGAGACGTACTGGAAGCTGGAGGCGAAGCCCCGGTGCTGGGGCAGCGAAGCCTCGGTGAGGTAGGTGGCGCTGGCCGCGTACTCGCCGCCGACGGACAAGCCCTGGAGGAGGCGGGCCACCAGGAGGACGGCCGCCCCTCCGTATCCGGCCACCGCATAGGTGGGGGCGATCGCGATCAGCAGAGCCGAAGCGGACATGAGGGTCACGGTGAGGGTGAGGGCGGTCTTGCGCCCCTTGCGGTCCGCGACCCGACCGAGCAGCCAGCCACCCACCGGCCGCATGAAGAACCCGACCGCGAAGATGCCCGCGGTGTTCATCAGCTTGGCGGTGTCGTTGCCCTCGGGGAAGAAGGCACCCGCGAAGTAGGTGGCGAAACTCGCGTACACGAACCAGTCGAACCACTCGACCATGTTCCCTGCGGACCCGACCCAGATCTTCTTCCAGTGCGCTCGTCCCATGGCGGAACACCGTGCCGGACGGCCCGTGGCCCGACAAGGCCGGCCGGCACAACGATCCCGTGTACTTGCGTGCCTTGCGTTCCCTCCGTGGTCCGGGGCCCTGCAACCACACCTGACAGTGCGTCAGTTCTGTTGATGGTAGAGCGTGCCTTCGAGGAATTCGCCTATGTGTACGAGGACTTGGGCCCGCTCGGTCCCGGGAATCCCCACCGCGATGTGGACGCTGAAGCCGTCGAGGAGCGCGCGCAGTCGGGTGGCGTAGCGGTCGGGATCGACCGACCGGAACTCCTCGCGGGAGATCCCCTCCGCCACGAGGGCGACCAGATCCCGGTGCCAGGCACCCTCGATCGCGGCCTGGCGGGCCCGCGCCTGCTCGCCGGCACGCTGGGAGCGGTTCCACACCTCCAGCCAGAGGGTCCAGTGGGGGTCGCTCGGCCCCTCGGGCAGATAGAGCTCGACGAAGGCACGCAGCCGCTCCCGGGCCGCTCCCGAGTGGGAGAGCAGCGCACCCCGCTCGACGCCCAACCGGCCCTCGCTCCACTCCAAGGTCCGCAGGAGCAGTTCGTCCTTGCTGCGGAAGTAGTAGAGGAGGTGTCCGCTGCTCATGCCCACCTCGCGACCGAGGGCCGCCATGGTGAGCCCGTCGAGACCGTGTGCGGCGATGGTGGCCATGGCTGCGGCCAGGACGGACTCGCGGGGCGGCGCGACATTGCGGCGCCGGGAGGGGGTCACAGGGTGCCTTCCGTACTGGGGAGAGAGGGTCGGGTGTGTTGCATGGTGCTCGCATACCGGTGAGCGATCCCACGGCATTGACCGCCGGGTTCGCGGGGCCCGGCCGGCACGCCGTTCCCGGACGCGCTGCACGCCGGTGCGCGGGGCATCACATTCACCCGTACGTTCTATCGGATTCGCTGGCCCTGTAGCGACCGGACGGGCGACTGTGGCCGCCTACCGCACGATGTGATTTCCCCAGTACGACGTCTATCGATGCCGGGGTCAGAGTGCCAGGGTGGGCGGAGGGAACCGCTCCACCTGCGCCGATCAGGTGGGGCTTTGTCCCGCCCGTGCCCCCATTCGGGCGGGACCAATGTTGCCCCTCCCGTCTCCCCACGGGAGGGGCGCGGGGATACCAGATCATGCCGAGGGCGTTGAGGCTTCGCTTTATGGAAGGCATGCCGGGAGACTCCGCGGCATGGCTCTCCCGCGGGATCCACGACGGTAGAAGTTGGTGGCAGGAAGCACCCATGAAATAGACCTTGCCCCATACCCTGGCAGTGACGAGCTGGACAGAGAGGGGCAGGGCCGTGTCATCTCGTGCTACCCCGGACCCGTACGCCGACCCGCTGGCATTCGGTCAGCGTCTACAGATTCTCCGCACTCGCCGCGGCGTGACCCGCGAGCAACTCGGCGGGCTCCTGGGCCGATCCGGCTCCTGGGTCAAAGCGCTGGAGACCGGCCGGCTCAAGACGCCGAAGCTGGACGTCATACTGCGGCTCGCGGACGTGCTCCGGGTCCGGGACCTCTCCGACCTCACAGGGGACCAGTCCATGCACGTCCCCCTGTTCACCGGCCCTGGCCATCCACGACTCGGGGCGGTCAAGGCCGCAGTGGACGCGCTGACTCCTGGGGCGGACCGGGAAGCCCCTTCGTCAGAGCATCTTGCGGCGCGGCTCGCGCAGGCTTGGTCGGCTCGGCATTCCTCTCCGAAACACCGCGAGGTGGTGGGGGCACTCCTCCCGGAGTTGCTCCGTGATGCCCAACTGGCTGTGCGGCAGGCCAATTCGGCGGGCGATCGGCGTTCCACGCAGGCGATCCTCTCCGAGGTCTACTCACTCGCTCAGTTCTTCGTGGCGTATCAGCCGGACGCTGCGCTGCTCTGGCGGGTGGCGGAGCGGGGCATGGTGGCGGCGCAGGAGTCGGAGGACCCGCACAGCATCGGGGTGGCGGCGTGGTTGTGCGCACAGGCGCACCGTGATGCGGGACCGGCTCATTTCGACGCTGCGGACATGGTGACCACACAGGCGCTGGACTACCTGAGACCGCTGCTGCCGGACGCCAGTGACGATGTTCGGGCCATCACGGGGGCGCTGGTCTTCGAGGCCGGATACACGGCTGCCCGCCGAGCTGATACGGGCACGGCATGGCGCCACTGGGACGAAGCCCGACGTATGGCCAAACGGCTGCCCGAGAACTACTTCCACCCGGTGACCAGCTTCGGACGCACGATCATAGGAGCCCACGCGGTCACGGTGGCGGTGGAGTTGCACCAGGGCGGGGAGTCCGCACGGCAGGCAGCGGCGTCGGATTCAGCGGCGATCCCTTCTCGTCCGCGCCGTGCCCGGCACCGCATCGAGCAGGCTCGCGGCTATCAGCTGGACGGGCAACCGGATGTCGCCCTGGCGACGCTCGCGCAGGCGCATGAGGCCGCGCCGGAGACCATCCGGTACAACGGGTTCGCGAAGATAATCGTGCTGGAGGAAGTCGAGTCGAGGGCGCCGGTCCGACGGCGTCGGGCATCTGAACTCGCAGTGAAGCTGGGCCTGCTGGCTGCCTGACGCATCAGGAATCGAAGGGGCACAAACCGTGCCCCTTCTACCATGTGTGCACGCCTACCGTCGTCTGAGTGACGCTGACCAGCTCAGAATGGCGGGCCGAATGATGACGATGTCTGTGTACGGAGTACGGCCCGACCTATCTCGGTATCCAGTACGGCCGAAGGTCGTGATCCCGGACCCGCCGCCAAACCAGCAGACGCCAAACACGTCCTCGGCATACCCGCCGTGCACCTGCCGCCGCTGCACCGCGAAGGGACAGTGACGGTGGAGATGCAGACCTGGCGCGACGCCCGAGCCCGAGCAGAATCCGCGGCGACAGCGCTTCAACAGTCGCTCCGCCAATTCGGCCTATCCGAGCGGGCCGTGAGATCGATCCGACCGGTGGTCACCCACGATGGCCGGCCGCACGTGCAGGTGGGCCGACTAGCCGCGGACGCAGTGGAACAGTTGGCCGAGACAATACGGCTCTCTGCCCCGCAGGGCCGGTAGATGTATGCCTCACGGTCCCGCGCGTGGGGCAGGCACCCCCAAGCCCCGGCCGCCCCAACGGCCGGGGCCACTCTTCCGTGGTGGTCGTCCACAGAGGCTAGGGGGCACCCCACTCATCCTCTGGCGACCACGATCAAAAACCTGTACCTGGCCAGGTACATCGCTGATCAACCGCCATGCTCAGCAGGTCAGACGGAAACCCTCGGCTGCTGTTGGGTGATGCAGTGGATGCCCCCACCGCCCGCGAAGATCGTCCGTGCATCCACCAGGACCACTTCCCGCTCGGGGTAGAGACGCCGGAAGACGGCCGCAGCCTCTTCGTCCCGTGGGTCGTCGAAGGCGCAGAGGATCACCGCGCCGTTGCAGACGTAGTGGTTGATGTACGAGTAGTCGGCCCAGCCGCCGTCCTCGTTGTGCACGCTCGTGGGTGCCGGGACCTCGACCACCTCGAAGGGGCGTCCAAGTGCGTCCGTCCGGGTGCGCAGGAACTCCGCGTTCTCGGCGCAGGGTTCGTGGTCGGGGTGGGTGGGGTCGGGCTGGGTGTGGACGACGATGACGCCGGGCCCCGCGAACGCCGCGACGATGTCCACATGGCCCAGGGTGCCGAATCCGTGCGGCGGGTAGTCAGCGGTCAGTCCCCGTGGCAGCCAGATCGCCTTGGTCGTGCCCAGTCGGGCATGGATCTCCGCTTCCACTTCGGCCTTGGTCCAGCCGGGGTTGCGCTCCGGTCCGAGTTGCACGGTCTCCGTCAGCAGCACCGTGCCCCGACCGTCGACGTGGATGCCGCCGCCCTCGTTCACCAGGGGTGAGGAGTGAACGGGGACACCTGCGATGTCCGCCACCTGGCGCGCGATGGTGGAGTCATGCTCCCAGCGGGCCCACTCCTGTGCGCCCCAGCCGTTGAACACCCAGTCCACGGCGGCCAGTCGACTGCCGTCGGTGACGAAGGTGGGGCCGATGTCCCGCATCCACGCGTCGTCGAGTTGCCGCTCGACGATCTCGATCTCGGGGCCGAGCAGGGCCCGTGCCTCGCGGGTCCCGGCCGGTCCGACGACCACGGTGACCGGCTCGAAGCGCCGCACCGCACGTGCCACGTCGGCCCAGGCACGCCGGGCGGCGGCGAGGTCCTCACCGGCGAAGGTGGTGTTGGGCACGGGCCAGGCCATCCAGGTGCGCTCGTGCGGTGCCCACTCGGGCGGCATATGGAACATGGGTCACTCCTGGCTGGTGGTCGGGGGCGTAGGCGGTGGGGAAGGTCAGCGGGTCGGGGGCGAGGAGGCTGCGGTCAGAGGAAGTACAGGCGGTTGAGCGGGACGGCGTCGGCGGGCTCCGAGCGGATCGGTTCCCCGTCGAGGGTGACCAGCCCACTGCGACCGTCCACATCCACCTCCCCGGTGCGCGAGTTGAACCGCAGGTCGGCCGGCCCGATGCCACGGGTGCCGCGGACCGCGACCCGTCGTCTGCGGGTGGGCATGCGGTCGGCGCCGAGGTCGACGGCTGCTTCGGCCACGAAGGCCACGGAGATGTCGGCGGCGGTTGCGCCGTACGATCCGAACTGGGGTCCGATCACCAGGGGTTCACAGGTGTCCGTCGCGGCTCCGGGGTCACCGGTCACCCCGTACGCCGGGAAGCCCGACTTCAGTACGAGTTGGGGTTTGGCGCCGAAGAACCGCGGCTGCCAGAGCACGATGTCGGCCATCTTGCCGACCTCGATGGAGCCGATCTCGTGTGCGAGGCCGTGGGCGATGGCCGGATTGATCGTGAGCTTGGCGATGTAGCGAAGCACTCGGCCGTTGTCGTCGTGCGGCCCGTCGCCTTCGATCGGCCCCCGTTCGGCCTTCATCTTGCCGGCCATGGCGAAGGTCCGGCGCACGGTCTCACCGGCCCGGCCCATCCCCTGGGCGTCCGATGAGGTGATGCCGATGGCTCCGACGTCGTGCAACACGTCCTCGGCACCCATGGTCCCGGCCCGGATGCGATCGCGGGCCATGGCCGCGTCTCCCGGCAGATCGGTCTTCAGATCGTGTACGGAAACGATCATTCCGTAGTGCTCGGCGACGGCGTCCCGGCCGAACGGGAGGGTCGGGTTGGTGGAGGAGCCGATGACGTTCGGCACCCCGGCCATCTTCAGGACGTTGGGTACGTGGCCTCCCCCGCACCCCTCGATGTGGAAGGCGTGGATGGTCCGGCCGGCGAGCACCTTCAGGGTGTCCTCGACGGACAGGCATTCGTTCAGCCCGTCGCTGTGCAGGGCGACCTGGACGTCGTGCTCCTCGGCGACCCGTAGCGCGGTGTCCAGCGCCCGGGTGTGGGCGCCCATGTCCTCGTGGACCTTGAATCCGCAGGCCCCGCCCTCGGCGAGCGCCTCGACGAGGGGGGCGGGGTCGGATGAGGAGCCGCGGGCGAGGAAGCCGATGTTGACCGGCCAGGCGTCGAAGGCGTTGAAGGCGTGGCGCAGGGCCCAGGGGGAGTTGACGCCGACGCCCCAGACCGGGCCGAACTCCTGGCCGATGATGGTGGTGACGCCGGAGGCGAGGGACGCTTCCATGATCCGGGGTGACAGCAGGTGGACATGGGTGTCCACCGCGCCAGCGGTGGCGATCAGCCCCTCACCGGAGACGATGGTGGTGCCGGTCCCCGTGACCACGTCCACTCCGTCGAGGGTGTCGGGGTTGCCTGCGCGGCCGATGCCGGCGATCCGACCCTCCCGGATGCCGATGGAGACCTTGCGGATGCCCTGGACGGCATCGATGACCAGCACGTTGCTGATGACGACGTCACAGGTCTCGCGGACGGCCGCGGCCTTCAGGTGGAGTCCGTCGCGGGCCGTCTTCCCGAAGCCGGCGAGGAACTCGTCCCCCGACTGCTGGGAGTCGGACTCGACCCGGACGACAAGACCGCAGTCACCGAGGACCACTCGGTCGCCCGCGCGGGGGCCATGGACGGCGGCGTACTCGTACGGGTCGATTCCGGCCATCAGCGCAGCTCCGTTGTGAGATCGACGGCCGCTGAACGGCTCGCGGCGCACGGCGAGGGGTGCCGTGGTGGGGTCGTCATGGCCGGGCTCCTCGGTATCCGCAGGCAGCCGCCCTGCGCAGGGCCTCTTCCTTGGCACCCGGAGCATCGAGGGGGCCGTCCACGAGACCGGCGAACCCGATCGCGACACGGGCCCCACCGATCGGCAGCAGACCGACCTCGATCCGGGCGTCCGGATCGAAGCGGACGGAGGAACCGGCGGGGACGCACAGCCGCATGCCGTACGCGGCGGACCGGTCGAAGTCGAGCCGCGGATTGGCTTCGAAGAAGTGGAAGTGGGAGGTGACGCTCACGGGGACGGCCGCCGTGTTGTGGACGGACAGTCGCAGTGCCGGTTCCGGTTCGGGGGTGGCAGGGCCCGGTAGGACCGCGCCGGGTGCCGTGTCGCCCAGCCCGGTGCCGCCGATCGGATCGCTGACCACGGCGAGGCGGGACCCGTCGTCGAAGACGGCCTCCACATGGACTTCCGTGACCACGTCGCTGACTCCGGGCAGTACGTCGTCCGGACCCAGCACGGCACGGGCTGCTTCGACTGCCTCTGCCAGGCGCCGACCGTCACGTGCTGCTTCGCAGACGGTGTCGGCGATCAGCGCGGTCGCCTCGGGCACATTGAGCCGCAGACCACGGGCCCGCCGCGCCCGGGCGAGTTCGGCCGCGCTGAAGAGCAGCAGCCGGTCCCGTTCGGTGGGGGTGAGTCGCACCTCTGCACACCTCCTTTTAGAGCATCACTCTAAACCTGCGATAACGCAGGAGGAAAGGAGCCGGGAGGGATGGGATCCATGGAATTGAGCATCACTCGAAGAAAGGCCGGCTACGCGGGGGCCTTCGGGAGCTCCGAGGTGGCAGCCGTCCTAGCTCACCGTGCCGTCCAGATCCCGGGCGTACTCCGCGATCGCCCCTCGGTACTCCCGTACCGTCGGGTCGTCGCTCGTCGCGGCGAGGAGTTCGAGGAGCAGTCGTACGGACTCCTGGTGGCGGCCCTCGTTGTAGAGGGCCATCGCCAGGAACGCGCGCAGCGCGCCGTGCTCCGGGAACTCGGCGACACCGCGCCGCAGGGTGGTGCCCGCCTCATGGAAGCGGCCGAGCACCCGGTAGGTGCTGCCGAGACCCAGGAATGCCTCCGAGCGGTCGACGGACGGCAGTGCGGGCGCGGTGACCCGCAGGGCCCGCTCGTAGTGGGGGACGGCCTCTGCCTCGCGACCGAGGACGTCGTGCGCCCAGGCGGTCTGATAGGCGATCCTGGCGTCATCGGGCCAGTGCTCACCGAGGGCGAGGAGGCGCAGCCTCGCCTCGGCCGCGTTGCCGTTCTCCCGCAGTCGTACGGCCTCGGCCAGTTCCTCGTCCCGCTCGGTTGCGCGCATGCCCCCATCCTCGCTGACGTGGGACGGGGGCGTGCGCGGAGGTGCTCAGCCCAGCGGGTGCATCCAACCGTGCTCGTCCGGAGCGGCCCCGGTCTGGATGTCGAGGAGCGCCTTGCGCAGTCTGAGGGTGACCTCGCCCGGCTTGCCGTCGCCCTGGGTCCATTCGCCGCCTGCGGACTTCACCAGGCCGACGGGGGTGATCACGGCGGCGGTTCCGCAGGCGAAGACCTCGGTGAGCGTGCCGTTCTCGCTGTCGCGCTTCCAGTCCTCGGTGGAGATGCGTCCCTCGCCGGACTCGTAGCCGAGGTCCTTGGCCAGGGTGAGGAGCGAGTCACGGGTGACGCCCGCGAGGAGGGAGCCGGTCAGCTCCGGGGTGACGATGCGGTCCCCGTACACGAAGTACAGGTTCATCCCGCCCATCTCCTCGACCCACCGGTGCTCCAGCGCGTCCAGCCAGACGACCTGGTCGCAGCCCTTTTCGGCGGCTTCGGCCTGGGCGAGGAGGGAGGCCGCGTAGTTGCCGCCGGTCTTCGCGAAGCCCATGCCGCCGGGGACTGCGCGGACGTAGTTCTCGGAGAGCCAGACGGAGACGGGCTGCACCCCACCGGGGAAGTAGGAGGCGGCGGGCGATGCGATGACGAGGAAGAGGTACTCGTTGGCGGGCCGCACACCCAGCCCGACCTCGGACGCGATCATGAAGGGGCGGAGGTAGAGCGATGCCTCACCGCCGTGCTCCGGAACCCATGCCTTGTCCTGCTGGATGAGGACGTCGCACGCCTCGATGAACAACTCGACGGGCAACTCGGGCATGGCCAGCCTGCGGGCCGAGCGCTGGAAGCGGGCCGCGTTGGCGTCCGGACGGAAGGTGGCGACCGTGCCGTCGGGACGGCGGTACGCCTTGAGGCCCTCGAAGATCTCCTGGGCGTAGTGCAGGGTCATGTTGGCCGGGTCCATGGAGAGCGGCCCGTACGGCGTGAGCTGCGCGTCGTGCCAGCCGCGGCCGTCGGTCCACTTGATCGTCACCATGTGATCGGTGAAGTGGCGGCCGAACCCGGGGTTGGTCAGGATCGCCTCGCGCTCCGCGTCGGAAAGCGGATGCGCCGAAGGCTTGAGCTCGATCGAGGGCGTCGTCATGAGGAGTGTCCTTCACCGTTGGTTGTGACGGACCGCACTCACGCCGCCGCCGATGCTAGGACGTCCGAGCATTACCGCGAGCCCACGGCCCGTCTCGATTATCGCCCGAAGGGGTGAATGCGAGAAACGGGGGTGGAACCGGGGGGAACGGCGTGAATCAGTCCAGGATGATGGTGACACCCGGAAGCCGTACAGGAAAAGCCGCCGGGTGCGAAGTGCGACCCGGCGGCTTGGGGTGGAAGCGTCGGGTCAGCCCGCTACTCGCGCCGCGAGCGCGTCGCCGATCTCGTCCGTGGTACGGAACGTGCCGTCGCGGCCCGCGAGGTCGGCGGAGGCCGCCTCCTCGATGCGCACTGCCTCGGCCTCGAAGCCGAGGTGCCTCAGGAGGAGGGCGACGGAGAGGATGGTGGCCGTCGGGTCCGCCTTGCCGGTGCCCGCGATGTCGGGCGCCGAGCCGTGGACGGGCTCGAACATGGACGGGAAGGTGCCCGTCGGGTTGATGTTGCCGGAGGCCGCCAGGCCGATGCCGCCGGTCACGGCGGCGGCGAGGTCGGTGAGGATGTCGCCGAAGAGGTTGTCGGTGACGATGACGTCGAAGCGCTCCGGCTGGGTGACGAAGAAGATCGTCGCGGCGTCGACGTGCAGATAATCAGTGGTGACGTCAGGGTACTCGGCGGCCACCGCGTCGAAGATGTTCTTCCACAGATGTCCCGCGTAGACGAGGACGTTGTTCTTGTGGACCAGCGTCAGCTTCTTGCGCGGACGGGAGTTGGCCCGCTCGAAGGCGTCACGGACGACGCGCTCCACGCCGTACGCGGTGTTCACACTGACCTCGGTGGCCACCTCGGCGGGCGTACCGGTGCGCAGGGAACCGCCGTTGCCCGTGTACGGGCCCTCGGTGCCCTCGCGGACGACGACGAAGTCGATCTCGGGGCGGCCTGCCAGCGGAGTCGCCGTGTTCGGAAACAGCTTCGATGGGCGCAGGTTGACGTAGTGGTCGAAGGCGAAGCGCAGCTTCAGCAGCAGCCCGCGCTCCAGCACTCCAGAAGGTACGGTCGGATCACCGATGGCACCGAGCAGGATCGCGTCGTGGGCCTTGAGGGCCTCCAACTCCGCGTCGGGCAGGGTTTCGCCGGTACGGTGCCAGCGCTGGGCGCCGAGATCGTACTCCTTGGTCTCCAGTTTCACGTCCTGCGGCAGAACCGCGGACAGGACTTTCAGACCCTGGGCCACGACCTCTTGGCCGATGCCGTCGCCGGGGATGACTGCGAGATTGAGGCTCCGAGACATGTCGGGCACCCTACTCTCCGTCCCATCCCATGACATGCGATGTCCACACTGTGGACTGAAGGCTGTCGGCGGAACACCGCGCGCACCGAACTCCGCGCCCAAACCGGGCCGTCGAGGCACCGAACCGGGCCGATCTGCGGGAACGCAGCAGCACGGGACGGTGGACGGACATTTCGTCGCCGAAGACGAGACACGGCGATATCGAGGCGCTCGACGGGGCGCCGGGGATCAGCGCCCGGTCGAGACGTGTGGGATCAGTGACCGGTCGAGCCGCCGTTGTCACGACGGTCGAGGGCTCGCTGGAGTGCTGCCGCGGCGTTCTTGCGGTCGGACTCGCTGGCGTGGGAGGCATGGCGGACACGGCGGGCGGTCTCAGCTGGCATGGTGATCGACTCCTTGAGATCACGGAGATGTCGAGGCGCCGGTTGGGGCGGGGAGCACGCCGCAGGGGTCACCTGCCGGGGCCGTTGCTCACGCACGCCATTCGCTGGATCAAGCGAGACGTTCGGCTCCTACAAAGCTAGGGCAGGTGGGCTCCGCTGTCTCTACAAGTAGTCGGACTTCCTACTATCTGAGACGGGAATCATGGAACACGCAGGTCAGAGAGGTGTGACGGAGAGCGCTCAAGGGGAGGAACCGGGCCGAAGTCATCCACACCACGGCGGCTGAGGAACCCGCGCGGTGTTGAACCAGCTCCGCGGAACCGCGCTGGACCACTCCGGCCGGCCGAAGGCGACTCCCCCCTGGCGCAGTGCGAACTTGGCGCAGTGCGAACCGCCGGGCCTCAGATCACATCCCCGTCGCGCCAGTCGAACAGCAAGGCATCGGGCGGTACCACCAGCCCACCCGACGTCCCTCCGATCCGGACGAAGGTGGAGTCCTCCTCCTCCGGCAGCGGCACCAGCCCGTCCGGGCCTGCCGTCTCGATCCGGCCCTGCCACAGCGTCCAACCGCGCGAGCGGTAGAGCGCCGCACCCGCATCCGATGCGGACAGGGCACCGAAGTCGTACGCCCGGTCGATGACCCCCTCCAGGGCTTCCATGATCCGGTCACCGAACCCCCGGCGCCGCTCCTGCGCCCGGACCGCAACCGCTTCGACGTACCCCACACGGTACGAACGCCCGCGGTGGACCACTCTGCGCATGATCACCGAACCATGGGCGACGGGAACGTCATCGGCGTCGTACAGCAGGGCGTGGACACCACCGAGGCAGTGGTCCCAGTCCTCGGCGCCGAAGTCCCCGTCGAAGGCAAGGTCCAGGAGGTCACGGATCGCGTCGCGTTCGGCAGGGGTGAGCTGATGCGTGTGGGCGGTACGAACCGCCCCGACTGTCGCAGACATGGGACTGAGTCTCTCCGGTCCCACGGTCTGCGCGTACTCATTAAGGAACTGAGTACGCAGCTCGTGGTGAAGAACAAGCCACCGCTGGAGAGTTGAACACATGAACGGCCTCTACTCCCTCAAGCCCTGGTACGCGGCCCGACTCTCCGGGGTCCGCGGCGCACTCGCCCGCCGCGATGTGTCGCCCGACGCATTGACCGCGGCCGGTGTGGTGAGCGCCGCCGGGGCCGCAGCGGCACTGGCCTGGCTTCCCGCGCCGCTCGCCGCGGTCCCGGTCGCCCTGTTGCTCGCCGCGCGCCTGGCGTTCGCCAATCTCGACGGGGCACTGGCCCGGGACACCGGACGCATCACCCGGCGCGGCGCCCTGCTCAATGAACTCGGCGACCGGATGGCGGACTTGGTGGTGCTGGCCGGTTTTCTCACACTGGCCCCGTTGTGGCTGGTGGCCACCACGGCCTTGGCGGCGACCCTTCCGTCCTGGGTGTCCCTCGCGGGTGCGGCGGCGGGTGCACCACGACGCAACGGCGGCCCCCTGGGCAAGACCGAGCGCTGCCTGCTGGTGCTGGTCGCCGCCGTGACGGGCTGGGTCGTGCCGGTACTGGCGGTCATCGCGGTCGGTTCGCTGCTGACGGCGGTGCTCCGGTGCGGTGGACTCTGGAAGGAGCTCGGACGATGAGCGGATTCCTCGTCGTGGGTGACGCCATGGGACGGGCGCTCCCCCTGGTCGCAGGGGCCCTGGGCGCCGGTGGGGTCGCGGTCGCGGCACTGCCGGCGCGGGTGCGGATGCGGGCGGAGCTGCGCCGGCGCTGGCGTACCTGGGCACTGACCGCTCCCGTGTTCCTGGGCTCCCTCTACCTCGGTGCCGGTGGGGCCTTCGCCCTGGCCGCCGTGCTCGGGGTGATCGCCGTGAGCGAGTACGTGCGGATGGCCGGGCTGGGACGGTTCGATCAGACGGTGCTGATGGCCTCGGCGCTCGTGCTCCCGGCGTTGGCCTGGCTGGCGCCGCACGTCCTCGATCTGCGGGCCGCCGCACTGCTGTTGCTGATCGCCGCCGTACCGCCCCTGCTGTCGGGCGACCACACGACCGGGTTCACCCGGGCAGCACGCTCCGCCTTCGGCCTGTTGTGGATTCCCCTCTCGCTGACCGGCCTGGTGACGCTCGGGGACACCGCGGTCGCGGTGGGACTCGCGGTGGCCCTGGGCGATGTGGGGGCCTGGTGCGGCGGCACCGCTCTAAGGCGGCGCGGGCCGCTGGCACGGCCGCTGTCACCGCTGTCGCCCAACAAGACCTGGGCAGGTGTGGCGGGTGCCGCGGTGGCCACCGGTCTGGTGCTGTTCGCGGTCGGCGCCTTCACCCCGCAACTGTGGGCCGCGGTGCTGCTGGGGTGCGTCCTCGGAGACCTGTTGGAGTCGATGGTCAAGCGGGAGGCAGGGGTGAAGGACGCGGGGAGTTGGCTGCCGGGGTTCGGTGGTCTGCTGGACCGCATCGACTCACTGCTGCCGGCTCTGGTGCTGGCGATGGTGGTCGGCGCATGAGCGGGCATGAGGGGTACGGCCCGAAGGGGCCGGCCGGCGCACGGCCCGTGCCGGGCGCGATCGCGGACCCGCCCGACGTTGACCGACCTGAGCCGGGTGAGCAGGATCGTCCCTCCCGCTCGCGGGTGGCGTCCGTGCTCCGCCGCGCGCTGTGGTGGTGCGTGCTCACCCTCACCGGTGGGGTGGAGCGCCGCGGGCGACTGCCGCGCGGCGGCTGTGTCGTCGTCGCCAACCACTCCTCGCATGCCGATACGGCCGCCCTGCTCGCGGCCCTCGACGCCCGCCACACCCCCTTGATCGGGGCCGCGGCGGACTACTGGTTCGCCTCACGGTGGCGCAGCCGGATCTGCCGTCGGCTCGCGGCCGGCTTCCCGTTGCGGCGCACGGGCGGCGGGATGGGCGATCTGCTGTCGATGGCCGCGGAGTTGCGCGCCGGGCGAGCCGTGGTCCTCTTCCCCGAGGGCACCCGGGGCTCGAACGGCTCGGTGGGCTCCTTCCACCGCGGTGCGCTCGTGCTGGCCCAGTCCGCGGGGGTGCCCGTGGTGCCGGTCGGGATCGCGGGGACGGATCGGCTGCTGCCCAAGCACGGACGGTTGCGGTCCTCTCTGGTCCGGGTGCGGATCGGGGCACCGCTGGCGCCGACGGCGACCCCGGAGGAGGCCCGGGACGCGGTCGCCGCGCTGCACCGAAGGACCAACGCGGAATCGCTCCGGGACTCGAAGGTGCGGCGCTGGGTGGCAACCCGGGCCGCTTCACGCTGGGGGCTGCTGATCGCCTTCTGTTGGGCGTTCGCCGAGGCGTTGAGCTGGCCGCTGATGCCGGAGTTGCTGTTGGGCATCGCCTGTGCGGCGGCGCCCCGGGCGGCACTGCGGCTGTCGCTCACCGCATGGGCTGGGAGCATCGTGGGAGCGCTCCTGGCGCTGCACATCGCGGCGGCGGGGATCGTCTTGCCCGCGCCGCTGACCACGGACCGGATGCGGGCCGAGGTGCGCCAGCAGTTGGTGGTGGAGTCCGCGGACGCCGTGCGTCACCAACCGTGGAACGGCGTTCCGTTCAAGGTGTACGCGGCCGAAGCCGGTCGGGCCGACGTGCCCGTCGACGACTGGCTGCTCGCTTCGGCCGGTGCGCGAGGATCGCGCACACTGACGGTGGGGTTGGCGTTCGCCGCACTGGGCCTGCTCCTACGGCGCTACCGCAGGTGCTACGGCAGCTATCTGGCGTTGCTGACCGGGGCGTTCGCTACGGGGCTGACCTGGATCGTGATCGGCTGGCAGTGACGGGTCCTCTCCGTACGGGAAGGGGCCCGGCGGGGAAGGCCCGGCGAGTCGGTCAGTACGCCTAGACAGTCTCCGAGCCGTAGGGAATCGCCCAGTACGGACTGCGGAGACCGATCGACTGGATGTATCCGCCGGTGCGCCCGAGGCCGTGGTTCACCCGGGAGTCCGACGGCAGATGGCTCGCCACGTCGTGCCGGGGGCGCCCGAAGAGGTCGATGCCCTCGTGCAGTACGGGCACGAGGGCGGGCCCTCGGGGCTCCTCCCCCGAACTGTCACACGGTGACCTACCGAGTTCCACATAGCCGAGGCGCTGGGCATGGTTTCCCTCCGGTGCACCGAGGACGTCGATGGTCAGCCCGAGGTACTCGCCACTGAACGCCCAGGCCGCGCCACAGACGGATTGCGTGCGGATGTCGCAGATGGTGGACAGGGCCCAGCGCGCGGTGTGTTCGCTCATGCCGAAGCGGAGGGTTCCCGCGCGGTGCGGCAACAACACTCCGGTGCCCGGCAGGAGTTGGAACACGGCCCAAGTGTGGCACCGGCCCATCCGCGGGGAGCCGTCGCTGCGAAGAGTGTTCATCAGGTCACAGATCCATTCCGGAGACTCCCAGAACCTGCAACTCGCGGGTTGCACCTCCTGTTGCTTCGTGCAACTCTGGAGTTGCACGTAAAGCCAGTTCGCAGCAACCAGAGGGAGGCTCACCATGACCGAAGACCTCAAGTCCGACCGCGCCGGCGACCGGATCGAGAAGGAGATCACCATCAATGCACCCGTGGCGCGCGTCTGGGCGGTGCTGACCGAACCGGAACACGTCGGCTCCTGGTTCGGCCAGGGCAGCCCCACCCCGGTGGACCTCCGCCCCGGCGGCACCATGTTCCTGGACCACGGCGAGTTCGGGCAGTTCCCCACCACCATCGTCGAGGTGGACGCACCCCATCGGTTCTCCTACCGCTGGGCGTCCGCCTACCCCGGAGAGCAGGCCGTCGACGGAAACTCCACCCTGGTCGAGTTCACCTTGACCTCCGAGGGCGACGGCACCCGACTGCGCGTGGTCGAGACCGGCTTCTCCTCGATCACCATCCCCGACGACCGCAAGGACTCGGCCTCGTACGAGAGCCACGAGGGCGGCTGGAGCGAGCAGGTCGTCAACATCCAGCAGTACGCGGAACGACTGTCGGCATGACCGACCCGCAGGATCGGGTGTCGGACGAGGAGGCCGTCAGCGACGTCCTGACGGCGCTGGCGGACCCGACCCGGCGTCGGATACTCGATGCGTTGGCCGCCCACGGCGGCCGGGCGACGGCAACCGTGCTCGCCCTGGAACTGCCCGTGAGCAGACAGGCGATCGTCAAGCACCTCGGCGTCCTCGCCCGCGCCGGTCTGGTGGAGGGGCACCGGGAGGGGCGGGAAGCGCGCTACGCCGTCGCACCGACCCGACTGGCCGCGACGGCCCGTTGGATGGACCGACTGGCCACCGACTGGGACTCCCGACTCGCGGCCATCAAACGGCTGGCGGAGTCCGACCCCGAGCGGTGAGCCGTGCCCGGGCATGGAACCGCCCCCGTTCCGGCGTGGGGGCTGGAACGGGGGCGGGATCAGGGGGGCGGTGAAGATCAGCCCATGTGCGGGTAGCCGTACTCCGTCGGAGCGACCAGCGTCTCCTTGATCGCACGGGTCAGCGTCCAGCGCATCAGGTTCTGCGGAGCGCCGGCCTTGTCGTTGGTGCCCGATGCCCGACCGCCGCCGAAGGGCTGCTGCCCGACGACCGCACCGGTCGACTTGTCGTTGATGTAGAAGTTGCCGGCGGCGAAGCGCAGCTTCTCCATGGTGTGCGCGGCAGCGGCCCGGTCGTTGGCGATGACCGCACCGGTCAGCGCGTAGTCGGAGACCGACTCCATCTGGTCCAGCATGGCGTCGTACTGGTCCGCGGAGCTGTCGTCGTAGACGTGCACGGCCAGGAACGGGCCGAAGTACTCCGTGGTGAAGACCTCGTTGGAGGGGTCCGAGCACTCGACGACGGTCGGGCGGATGAAGTAGCCGACCGAGTCGTCGTACGTGCCACCGGCGACGATCGTGCAGGTGTCATCGGCCTTGGCCCGGTCGATGGCGGCCTTGTTCTTCGCGAACGAACGCTCGTCGATCACCGCACCGATGAAGTTCGACAGATCGGTGACATCACCCATCTTGATCCCGTCGACCTCGGCCGCGAACTCCTCCTTGAAACCGGAGTTCCAGATCGAGGCGGGGATGTACGCACGGGAGCTCGCCGAACACTTCTGGCCCTGGTACTCGAAGGAACCCCGGGTCAGCGCGGTCTTCAGCACGGCGCGATCGGCGCTCGGGTGCGCGACCACGAAGTCCTTGCCACCGGTCTCGCCGACGATCCGGGGGTACGAGCGGTACTTCTCGATGTTGTTGCCGACCGTCTTCCACAGGTGCTGGAAGGTCCGGGTCGAGCCCGTGAAGTGGATCCCGGCGAGGTCGCGGTGGTTCAGCGCCACCTCGGAGACGGCGATGCCGTCACCGGTGACCAGGTTGATGACGCCCTTGGGCAGCCCGGCCTCCTCCAGCAGCTGCATCAGCAGCACGGCCGCGTGCGTCTGCGTGGGGGACGGCTTCCACACCACCACATTGCCCATCAGGGCCGGAGCGGTCGGCAGATTGCCCGCGATGGCGGTGAAGTTGAAGGGGGTGATCGCATAGACGAACCCCTCCAGCGGACGGTGGTCCATCCGGTTCCACACGCCCGGGGAGTTGGCCGGAGGCTGCTCGGCCAGGATGTCGCGGGCGTAGGCGACATTGAAGCGCCAGAAGTCGATCAGCTCGCACGGGGTGTCGATCTCGGCCTGCTGGGCGGTCTTCGACTGGCCCAGCATGGTGGAGGCGGCGAGCGTCTCGCGCCAGGGGCCGGACAGCAGCTCGGCAGCGCGCAGGATGATCGCCGCGCGGTCGTCGAAGGACATCGCACGCCAGGCGGGCGCGGCGGCGAGCGCCGCGTCGATGGCGTCCTGCGCATCCTGCTCGGTCGCCCCGGCGAAGGTGCCGATCACGGCGGAGTGGTTGTGCGGCTGGACGACGTCGACCCGCTCGCCGCCGCCCATCCGGCGTACGCCGCCGATGGTCATCGGCAGCTCGATCGGGTTCTCGGCCAGCTCCTTGAGCTTGGCCTCCAGCCGGGCGCGCTCGGGGCTGCCCGGTGCATAGCCGTGGACCGGCTCATTGACCGGCGCGGGAACCTTGGTGACGGCGTCCATGGTGCCGACTCTCCTTAATCAGTAGGTCAGTTGGGGGGTTCAGCCTCGGCTGACCAGCGAACGCAGGAAGAACGCCAGATTGGCGGGGCGCTCCGCGAGGCGACGCATGAAGTACCCGTACCAGTCGGTGCCGTACGCGATGTAGACGCGCATGCGGTGGCCCTCGACTGCGAGCCGGTGGTGCTCGCCCTCGCGGATGCCGTAGAGCATCTGGAACTCGTAGTCGTCGAGCTTGCGGCCGGCACGACGGGCGAGTTCCTGGCTGATGGAGATGATGCGCGGGTCGTGGGACCCGATCATCGGATACCCCTCGCCCTCCATCAGGATCTTCAGACAACGGATGTACGCGCGGTCGACCTCGGCCTTGTCCTGGATCGCGACGGACGCGGGCTCCTTGTAGGCGCCCTTGACCAGCCGGACCCGGGAGCCCGCGGCGGCCAGCGCCCGGCAGTCGTCTTCGGTGCGGAAGAGGTACGACTGGACGACCGCTCCGGTGCGGGGGAAGCGCTCACGGAGTTCGGTGTGGATGGCCAGGGTCGAATCGACCGTGGTGTGGTCCTCCATGTCGAGGGTAACCGTGGTGCCGATCTCGGCGGCGGCCTCGACGACCGGTGTGACGTTCTTCAGCGCCAGGTCATGACCGCCGGCGAGCGCCTGGCCGAAGGAGGAGAGCTTGACCGACATCTCGGCGCGCTCCCCCAGACCGAGCGGCTTCAGCGCCTCGATCAGCTCCAGATAGGCATCGCGGGCGCGCAGCGCCTCCGACGGATCGGTGATGTCCTCACCGAGGACGTCGAGCGTGACCTCCAGGCCGCGGGCAGCGGTCTCCTGGACCACGGGGATGGTCTCGTGGACCGTCTCACCCGCGATGAAGCGACTGACCACGGGCTTGGTGACCGGAGCGGCCGAGACGATGCGACGCATCCTGTCGCTGCGCGAGGCGGCGAGGATCACGGGACCCAGCACGGGGACCTCCTGGAAGTACGGGCGCCGGGCCGGAACGCGGGGGAAGACGCGTCCGGAACGGCACGAAGAACCACCGTGAAATCTAAGGATCGCTCCGATCCTCAGCCATCGACAGCTGTCACGCATCCGTGGCCGGGATCTCAGACATCTGTCTGAAGGCCGTGTCAGAATGTCCGAATGAAGGGCGATTACCAGGAACTCGTGGATGAGATCTCGGCTCTGCTGGCAGCCCCGGCAACGCTGGAGAACCGCGATTTCGAGCTGATCGCCTTCGGTGCGCACGACAGCGACGACGACGATGCGATGGACCCGGTCAGGACCCGCTCGATCCTCACCCGAAAGTCCTCCCCCGCGGTCCGCGCCTGGTTCGAGGGCTTCGGGATCACCCGCGCCACCGCCCCCGTCCGCATCCCCGCCGCCCCCGACGCCGGCGTCTTCCGGGACCGCATCTGTCTTCCGGTACGCCACCGGGGCATCGCGCTCGGCTATGTGTGGCTGCTGGACACCACACCCGGGCCCACGGACGCCCAGCTGGTCGCGGCCATGGAGGTCGCCGAACGGATCGGCGGTCTGCTCGCCGACGAGGAACGGGCCGGCACCGATCTGTCCCGCGAGTTCCGTGCGGTACTCACCGCGGATCGCGGCTGGCAGTACGACATGGCGGTGGCCGCGCTGCGCACCGCTCTCGGCGGTGGGGAGCGGGGCGCCGACGGCCCCCATGCGGTGGTGTGCGTCGCACCCTGGCCGTCGGGCGACGCCCCGCCGGTCCGCGCGCTCCCCGGCGCGGCTGCCCTGTGCACGGTGCCGGGTGCGGCGGCCCGGGTCGAGGCTCCGGCCGTACGGACGTCCCGCGGTGGCTCGTCACGAGCCGCAGGCCGGGCGGCCGGTGGCGCCCCGGCCGCAACGGGCGGCCGGGGCACCGCGGGCACGCACGCCCTCGCAGTGTTGCTGCGGCTGCGCACCCTCGACACGCCCGCCCCCGCGATCGCCGCAGCGGAACGTCTGCTCGCCTCGGCGACCAGCGCCGCCACGGCCGGTGTCTCCTCGCCCCACCAGGGCCTCGCCGACCTGGGCGCCGCCTGGCGCCAGGCGTCCTCCGCAGCCCGCGCCGCCCGAGCAGCGCCCCGGTTCGGGCCCGTCACCCAGTGGGCCGACATCGGGGCGTACCGCATCCTCACCGCTCTCCCGGGCGACCTGCCCCAGGACCCCGCGGTGCTGCCGCTGTTCGACGGCTCCCACCCCGATCTCGTCCACACCGCCGAGACCTATCTGGACTGCGGCGGCCAGGCCAGTCGTACCGCGTCCGCGCTGGGCATCCATCGACAGACGCTCTACTACCGGCTCTCCCGGGTCGAGCAGCTCACCGGGCTCGACCTCGCTGACGGCGAGGACCGGCTACTGCTCCACATGGCGCTGAAGACGGCCCGGCTCTGACCCGTTCCCCGATGGATCGAGGTCTGATCGAGTTGCCCGTCCGATGGCGCGATTCTCGGGCCGGCTGGGATCAAGCGGGGGTGACGTCCGCCGCCGCAGCGCCCGCGGGCGTGCTGCGGATGAAGTCCCCGAAGAGCAGGGCCGTCAGATCGGGCTGGTCGCGCATCAGCCAGGTCCGGCTGTCGTGGATGGTCTCCAGCCGGGCGCCGGGCATGATCGCGGCCAGCCGCTCGCCGTGCGCGTACGGGAAGAGTCGGTCCTCACGGGCGAAGGCGAGCAGGGTGGGCCGGTCGAAGGAGGCGAGCTGTCGTGCCGGTTCGAGCAGGGCCGTGGGGACGATCCCGCGGGTGACCTTGACGCAGTCGCGCCGGACGGCGGGGTCGGCGAAGAAGGCACCCAGCCAGCCGTCGATCAGGTCGTGGGGCAGTGCGCCCTTGGTGAGCAGGCCGAACCCGAAGGGCATCCGACGGACGGCGCGCAGCCGCAGGGCCTGGAAGACCAGGGTGAGCAGGCCGGGCACCCGGGAGGAGGGGCCGAGTGTTCTGAACCAGGGTGACGGGCAGTTCTCGAAGCACTCGCCGTTGGTGAGGACGAGACGGCCGATCCGCTCGGGATGGTGGGCGGCGACGATCTGTGCGATGGCGGTGCCCAGGTCGTTGCCGACCAGGGTCACGCGCGGCAGATCGAGCGCGACGATCAGATCGGCGACCAACTGGGCGATCCCCGCGAGGCTGAGGTCCGCGCCGGGGTTCATCGGGGTGCGGTGGGCGCCGAGGGGCAGATCGGGGGTGATGCACCGGAAGTCCGGGGCGAGCCGGTCGACGATCGGCTCCCAGAGCTTGCTGTCCATGAGGTAGCCGTGCAGAAACAGCACGGGCTCGCCTTCTCCGGTGTCCCGGTAGTGGACGGTTCCCTGGTCGAGCGTGATCTGTGGCATGGCGGTCACCTCTCGCTGCAATTACATACAGACTGTATGCATGTAGAGTTGCATACAGTCTGTACGGAACTCAAGGGGGCAGGATGGAATCGACCGACACCAAGCACACCCAGCGATCCCGGGCGACCAGGGCAGCTCTCATCGCCGCCGCCCGTTCGCTGTTCGCCGAGCGCGGCTACGCGGGGGTGGGCACCGAGGAGATCGTCCGGGCGGCGGGGGTGACCAGAGGGGCGCTCTACCACCAGTTCCGGGACAAGACCGATCTGTTCGACGCCACGGTGCAGACGGTCGAGGCGGAGCTGACCGAGCGGATCGCCGGGCAGGTCATGACGACCGCAACGGATCCGGTGGAGGCGCTGAAGGCAGGCGCACGCGCCTTTCTCGACGCCTTCGCCGAGCCGGACGTGGAACGCATCCTGCTGCTGGACGCGCCAGGAGTGCTGGGCTGGCGGCGATGGCGGGAGATCGGCCAGGAGCACGGCCTCGGAGTGATCACAGGGGCCCTGGAAGCGGCGATGGCAGCCGGGGCGATGACCACCCGACCCGTACCGCCGCTGGCCCACATCCTTCTCGGCGCGCTGGACGAGGCGGCGCTGATGGTCGCGCACTCGGACGATCCCGGGGCGACCCGCACGGAGATGACGGAGGCACTGGAGCACCTGGTGGAAGGGCTGCTGGTACCTAGCGCCGACCGAGCCGGCTGAGCCGGCTCTGTCCGCCGGTCCCGGCCCGCGGACGCCCGATCCAGTGAGTGGCTGGCGTGCCTGGCGGCTCAACAGCTCGGTGGCGCACGTTCAAGGACACGTTCAAGGAACCGGGCGGCGTCCGTAGACACGGCAGGGGCCCGACTCCGCACCAGGCGAGTCGGGCCCCTGCCGGGATGAACGTGTGGGATCAGTCCGTCAGATTCACCGAACGGGCGGACGCGGCGCCGATCTCCTCGGCGATCTCCGTGAGCACCGTCTGCGGCACATTGTCGTCGACCGTGAGGACGACCAGGGCCTCGCCACCCTCTTCGGCGCGTGAGACCTGCATGCCCGCGATGTTCAGTCCGGCCTCACCCAGGATGCGACCGACCGTACCGACGACACCGGGACGGTCCTCGTAGCGCAGCACCAGCATGTGGTCGGCGAGCGCCAGGTCGATGTCGTGCTCGCCGATCGCCACGATCTTCTGGAGGTGCTTGGGGCCGGCGAGGGTGCCGGAGACGGCGACCTCTTCGCCACCCGAGAGGGTGCCGCGCACGGTGACGACGTTCCGGTAGTCCGGGGACTCCGAACTGGTCGTCAGCCGGACCTCGACACCGCGCTCCTGGGCGAAGAGCGGAGCGTTGACATAGGAGACGGTCTCGTCGACGACATCCTCGAACACGCCCTTGAGCGCCGACAGTTCGAGCACCTTGACGTCGTGCTGGGTGATCTCGCCGTACACCTCGACGTCGAGACGGACCGCGACCTCGCCCGCGAGTGCGGTGAAGATGCGACCGAGGCGCTCGGCGAGCGGCAGACCCGGCTTGACGTCCTCGGCGATCACGCCACCCTGGACGTTCACCGCGTCCGGTACGAGCTCACCGGCGAGCGCGAGACGCACCGAACGCGCCACGGCGACACCGGCCTTCTCCTGCGCCTCGTCGGTCGACGCACCGAGGTGCGGCGTACAGACGACCTGGTCGAACTGGAACAGCGGCGAGTCGGTGCAGGGCTCCTTGGCGTACACATCGAGGCCCGCGCCGGCGACGCGCCCTTCCTTGAGCGCGGAGGCGAGCGCCTCCTCGTCCACGATCCCGCCACGGGCGGCGTTGACGATGCGCACGGACGGCTTGACCTTGTGCAGCGCCTCGTCCCCGATGAGCCCGAGGGTCTCGGGCGTCTTGGGCAGGTGCACGGTGATGAAGTCGGACGTTTCGAGGAGCTCGTCGAGCGTCAGCAGCTTGACGCCCATCTGCGCGGCCCGGGCGGGCTGCACATAGGGGTCGTACGCCACGATCTTCATGCCGAAGGCCGACATGCGCTGGGCGACGAGCACGCCGATGCGGCCGAGACCGACGACACCGAGCGTCTTCTCGCTCAGCTCGACGCCGGTGTACTTGGAACGCTTCCACTCGCCGTTCTTCAGGGCGGTGTTGGCCTGGGGGATGTTGCGCGCGGTGGCGACCAACAGACCGCAGGCCAGCTCGGCTGCGGTGACGATGTTGGAGGTGGGGGCGTTGACGACCATCACGCCGGCCTTGGTGGCGGCGGAGACGTCGACGTTGTCCAGACCGACACCGGCACGCGCGACGACGCGCAGCTTCTTGGCGGCTGCGATGGCTTCGGCATCGACCTTGGTGGCGGAACGCACGAGGATGGCGTCCACATCGGCGATGGCGGGGATCAACTCCGCGCGGTCCGCACCATTGCAGTGGCGGATCTCAAAGTCAGGGCCGAGCGCATCCACGGTGGCGGGCGACAGCTCTTCAGCGATGAGTACGACTGGTTTCCGAGACGCAGTGCTCACGTGAGTCCTCACTAGTCCAGTGCAGACGGCCGTCCCGACGGCCGCAGGCGGTGGAGGGGGCTAGCCGCGTGGAAGACGCACGACACTGTGGGCCTGACGCGAAGTGTTGTTGAGAAGTGTAGTGGTGGTTCAGGGTGTGTCTTGTGCCTTCTCGGCAGGATCACCCGTCCGTGGCTGGACGAAGTGGAGAACCGCCCGGCAAGTACCGGGGTGTCCACGAGTGTCCGGGGCGCACGCCAAGTGCTCGCGCGCCGGGCAGGGCGCACAACGGCGAAGGGCCGGGACACGGTCGTCCCGACCCTCGCCGTACGACTTACGCGTCGTCGTTGTCGACCCAGCTCATGAGCTTGCGGAGCTCCTTGCCCGTGGTCTCCAGCAGGTGGTTCTCGTCCTGCGTCTTGTACTCGTTGTACTTCTTCAGACCACCGTGGTACTCGTCCATCCAGTTGCGCGCGAACGTGCCGTCCTGGATCTCGGCGAGGACCTTCTTCATCTCGACCTTGGTCTGGTCGGTGATGATCCGGGGCCCGGTGATGTAGTCGCCCCACTCGGCGGTCTCGGAGACCGACCAGCGCATCTTCTCCAGGCCGCCCTCGTACATCAGGTCCACGATCAGCTTCAGCTCGTGGAGGCACTCGAAGTACGCGATCTCCGGCTGGTAGCCGGCCTCGACCAGCGTCTCGAAGCCGGCCTTGACCAGCGCGGACGCACCGCCACACAGGACGGCCTGCTCACCGAAGAGGTCGGTCTCGGTCTCCTCGGTGAAGGTGGTCTTGATGACGCCGGCGCGGGTGCCGCCGATGCCCTTGGCGTAGGACAGGGCGAGCTCGAAGCCCTTGCCCGTGGCGTCCTGCTCCACGGCCGCGATACAGGGAACTCCGCGACCCTCCTCGTACTGGCGGCGCACGAGGTGGCCCGGGCCCTTGGGGGCGACCATGGCGACGTCGACGCCGGCCGGGGGCTTGATGAAGCCGAAGCGGATGTTGAGTCCGTGACCGAAGAACAGCGCGTCGCCGTCCTTCAGGTTCGGGGCGATGGACTCCTCGTAGACCTGTGCCTGGATCGGGTCCGGCACGAGGACCATGATGACGTCGGCCTCGGCGGACGCCTCGGCAGGGGTGACCACGCGCAGGCCCTGCTCCTCGGCCTTCGCCTTGGACTTGGAACCCTCGTGCAGACCGACGCGGACATCGACGCCGGAGTCACGGAGCGACAGGGCGTGCGCGTGACCCTGGCTGCCGTAGCCGATGACCGCGACCTTGCGGTTCTGAATGATGGACAGGTCGGCATCGTCGTCGTAGAACAGCTCGGCCACTGGAATGTCTCCTTGGTGTGCAGGTGTGCGTCCCACCGTACGGCGGGAGTGGGCGGGGAGGTTTTCGGGTCTCGCCATGCGAGCCGGTGCGCGGGTCAGGCGCTGCGGTCGAGCGCGCGCAGGGACCGGTCGGTGATGGACCGGGCGCCACGCCCTATGGCGATCGTGCCGGACTGGACCAGCTCCTTGATGCCGAACTGCTCCAGCATCTTGAGCATGGCCTCCAGCTTGTCACTCGAACCGGTGGCCTCGATGGTGACGGCCTCCGGGGAGACGTCCACCGTCTTGGCGCGGAACAGCTGGACGATCTCGACGATCTGGGAGCGGGTCTCGTTGTCGGCGCGGACCTTCACCAGCACCAACTCGCGCTGGATGGCGTTGGCCGGCTCCAGCTCGACGATCTTCAGGACGTTGACGAGCTTGTTGAGCTGCTTGGTCACCTGCTCCAACGGCAGTTCCTCGACATTGACCACGATCGTGATGCGGGAGATGTCGGGGTGCTCGGTGACACCG
Organism: Streptomyces sp. NPDC059256; assembly: GCF_042753785.1. Lineage (NCBI taxonomy): Bacteria > Bacillati > Actinomycetota > Actinomycetes > Kitasatosporales > Streptomycetaceae > Streptomyces > Streptomyces sp. NPDC059256. The sequence continues at coordinate 223,086 of NZ_JBHYZO010000001.1, forward strand.
ACGGCGAGGGAGTCGATGTTGAAGCCACGGCGGGAGAAGAGGGCGGCGATCCGCGCGAGGATGCCGGGGGTGTTCTCCACGAGGACGGAGAGCGTGTGCTTCGACATGTGGGAGGTGTGCGCCGGGTGGTGGTAGGAGGTCATCGGAGTCGATCTCTCTCTTCTGCTCGCTCGCTCAGTCGTCTTCGTTGTCGCCGAAGTCGGGGCGGACCCCGCGGGCGGCCATGACCTCGTCGTTGGAGGTGCCGGCGGCGACCATCGGCCAGACCATGGCGTCCTCGTGGACGATGAAGTCGACCACGACGGGACGGTCGTTGATGGAGTTGGCCTCGGCGATGACCTTGTCGAGGTCGTCGGGGGATTCACAACGGATCGCGTAACACCCCATCGCCTCGGACAGCTTGACGAAGTCGGGGACGCGGGTGCCACCGCTGGGCTCGCCGCCGTCTCCGCCGCCCGAGTGCAGCACGGTGTTGGAGTAGCGCTGGTTGTAGAAGAGCGTCTGCCACTGGCGGACCATCCCGAGCGCGCCGTTGTTGATGATGGCGACCTTGATCGGGATGTTGTTGAGCGCGCAGGTGGTGAGTTCCTGATTGGTCATCTGGAAGCAGCCGTCACCGTCGATCGCCCAGACCGTGCGGTCGGGTGCACCGGCCTTGGCGCCCATGGCGGCCGGGACCGCGTACCCCATCGTTCCGGCACCACCGGAGTTCAGCCAGGTGGCGGGCTTCTCGTACTCGATGAAGTGGGCGGCCCACATCTGGTGCTGGCCCACGCCTGCGGCGTAGATGGTGTTCTCGGGGGCGAGTTGGCCGATGCGCTGGATGACCTGCTGGGGGGAGAGGCTGCCGTCCCCGGGCTGGTCGTAGCCGAGGGGGTAGGTCTCGCGCCAGCGGTTCAGGTCCTTCCACCACGCGGCGTAGTCGCCGGTGTGGCCCTCGCTGTGCTCGGCCTGGACCGCCTGGACCAGATCCGCGATCACCTCGCGGGCGTCCCCGACGATCGGCACGTCGGCGGTGCGGTTCTTGCCGATCTCGGCGGGGTCGATGTCCGCGTGGACGATCTTGGCGTACGGCGCGAAGCTGTCCAGCTTGCCGGTCACGCGGTCGTCGAAGCGGGCACCGAGGGCGACGATCAGATCGGCCTTCTGGAGCGCGGTGACGGCGGTGACCGAACCGTGCATACCGGGCATTCCAACGTGCAGCGGGTGGCTGTCGGGGAAGGATCCCAGCGCCATCAGCGTGGTGGTGACGGGGGCGCCGGTCAGCTCCGCGAGGACCCTCAGCTCCGCGGTGGCGCGGGCCTTCATCACGCCGCCGCCGACGTAGAGCACCGGCCGCTTGGCCTGGACGATCAGCTTGGCGGCCTCACGGATCTGCTTGGCGTGCGGCTTGGTCACCGGGCGGTAGCCGGGCAGGTCCTGGGTGGGGGGCCAGCTGAAGGTGGTCTTGGCCTGGAGGGCGTCCTTGGCGATGTCGACGAGGACTGGTCCGGGGCGGCCGGTGGAGGCGATGTGGAACGCCTCGGCGATCGTCCGCGGGATGTCGTCGGCATTGGTGACCAGGAAGTTGTGCTTGGTGATCGGCATGGTGATGCCGACGATGTCCGCTTCCTGGAAGGCGTCGGTGCCGATCGCCTTGGAGGAGACCTGACCGGTGATCGCGACCAGCGGGACGGAGTCCATGTGGGCGTCGGCGATCGGGGTGACCAGATTGGTGGCACCGGGTCCCGAGGTCGCCATGCAGACGCCGACCTTGCCGGTGGCCTGGGCGTATCCGGTGGCGGCGTGCCCCGCACCCTGCTCATGGCGGACCAGGACGTGACGGACCTTGGTGGAGTCCATCATCGGGTCGTAGGCGGGGAGGATGGCGCCGCCGGGGATGCCGAAGACGGTGTCCGCCCCCACTTCCTCAAGAGAGCGGATGAGGGACTTGGCACCCGTGACATGCTCGACTGCGGGGGTGGAGCTTCCGACAGTACGGGCCCGCGGCTGCGGATGGTGGGCCCCGGTGGCCTGCTCGGTCATCGGCATTCTCTTCTCAAAGCTGAGGGCTGACGCTGAGGTTGGTGCTGAGGATCTGGCGGGTGCTGCTGGGTGGTGCGGGCGGTTGAGCGGGTCCGGTGGTTCGTCGGTCCCGACGGGTGTGACTCTGCCGCCCTGTCGGGCGACGGTTGCGCCAGGAGTGCGGAACCGCGCGAACTCTTGGCCGTTGTGCTGCTGAATGCTTGTTTTCTGCTGTTTTGTTGTCTTGCTTCAGGATTTCATGAGTGGTGCGAAGGGGTCAGTCGGGGCCCGGTGAGGGGCTGCGCGGGGAGTTCTCACACCTGGAAACTGCATCGGTACAACAAAAAACCCCTCGTGCCGTGAGGCAAGCGAGGGGAGCGCGTCGGGGGATTCAGCAGGGCCGTCAAGGCTCCGCTCAGCCGACGCGCTTTCCAAGTACGAGAATTCGGGTGCGCATGTCACAGACCCTCCACCTCAGCCCGTGGGGCTGTCAAGCGGGTGGGACGCGCGTCTCACTATTTGAGCCGGTGCGCGTCGTCAATGAGCCACCGGCAAGCAGCGGGAGCACCGCTCCTCCCGGTAGCGGGAAGTCGTCGCGGACCAGCGCCCTGCGCAGCCTGTACTCATCGAGGGGGCCGGCGAACGCCATGCCCTGACCATGCGTGCACCCCATGCTGCGCAGCGCGAGCACCTGCTCGGGGAGGTCCACTCCATCGGCGACGGACTGGAGGCCGAGGTCTCCGGAGATCCGCAGCAGTCCGCTGGTGATCTTGTGCAGTCGGGAGGACTCCACAATGCCCTCGATCAGCCCGCGATCCAGCTTCAGCAGGTCCACGGGGAGCCTGCGCAGGGCGTTGATCGCGGCATGACCGCTGCCGAATCCGTCGAGCGCGATCCTTACACCGAGTCGGCGCAGGGCCACGAGACGTTGTTCGAGGTCGTCGAAGGAGATCCGTGGATCGCTGTCGGCGAGTTCGATGATGAGCGCCCCGGGCGGGAGGCCGTGGCGGGTCAGCAGGGCCTCGACGGTGCCGCAGGGCAGTGACCGGTCCAGGAGCCTGCGGGCGGACAGCCGCACCGAGACGGGCACCCGGTGGCCGAGCCGGTCCCGCTCCGCCGCCTGTTCCACGGCCTCCTCCAGCAGCCAGCGTCCCAGCTCCGCGGTGCGGTCGCCGTCGTCGGACGAGCGGAGGAATTCGGCGGGCGTGAACAGCATCCCCTGTGCGGAGCGCCAGCGGGCCTGCGCGGCCACGGCTTCGATGCGACCGGTGGCGAGGTTGACCACGGGCTGGTGGAGCAGGGCGAACTCTCCGTCGTGCAGGGCACTGCGCAAGCGGGCCGCCAACTCGGTACGGCGGACGACTTCGGCCTGCATCTGGGGCGCGTAGAGCTCGACGCGGTCCTTGCCGGCGGCCTTGGCCCGGTACATCGCGAGGTCAGCGTTGCGCATGAGGTCGGTGGGGGTGATGCCCTCCTCGGCGAAGGCGACACCGATCGAGGCGGCGACCCGGACGTCGTGGCCGTCGATGCGGTAGGGCTGGGAGAGGGTGAGTCTGAGCCGGTCGGCGATCTCGGCGACCTGGGTCTCGCGGGCGGTCTCGTCCGCCATGCCGTCGCCGAGGATGAGTGCCGCGAACTCATCGCCGCCGAGTCGGGCTGCGGTGTCTCCGGCCCGTACGGAGTCGGCGAGCCGACCGGCGGCCTGGATCAGCAGGTCGTCCCCCGCCTGATGGCCGAGGCGGTCATTGACGCCCTTGAAGCCGTCGAGGTCGATGAAGAGCACGGCCGCGCCCCGGTCCGCGGCCCGTCTACCGCTCAGCGCGCGGCGGACGCGATCGGTGAAGAGGGCCCGGTTGGGCAGGTCCGTGAGTGGATCGTGTTCGGCGCTGTGCTGGAGCTGGGCTTGCAGGCGCACGCGTTCGGTGACGTCGCGGCTGTTGAAGATGAGCCCGCCCTGATGGCGGTTGACCGTGGACTCCACATTGAGCCAGTCACCGCTGCCCGAGCGGAAGCGGCACTCGATGCGGGTGGTCGGCTCCTCGGCCGGTGAGGCCGCCAGGAAGCGGCGCACTTCCCTGATGACCCTGCCGAGGTCCTCCGGATGGATGAGGGTGGCCAGCTCGGAGCCGATCAGCTCGTCCGCCTCACGTCCGTAGACCCCGGACGCGGCAGGGCTGACGTAGCGCAGAACTCCGGTGGGCGCGGCGATCATGATGACATCGCTGGAGCCCTGTACGAGCGAGCGGAAGTGGTTCTCCTTCTGGGCCAGCTCATGGGTGAGGGCGATGTTGTCGACGAGCATGATGCCCTGTCGCACCACGAGCGCCAGGACGACCGTGCAGCCGGTGAGGACGACGACCCGGTCGACCGTACGGCCCTCGACAACGTTGTAGAGAATGCCCAGGGTGCAGACCGCGGCGGCCAGATAGGGGGTCAGGGCGGCCAGCGACCCGGCGACGGGCCTGCTCGGGCGGGGCGGTCGCGGTGGCCGTACGGTCTCGGCCGAGCGTCTGGCGCCCCAGGGCGCGTACGCCAGCAGGAGCGAGCCGGCGAACCAGCCGGCGTCGAGCAGTTGGCCGGAGCGGTAGCTCTCCCGCAGCAGGGGGGAGGTGAACAGCGTGTCGCACAGCACGGTCAGGGCGAGCGCGGCGATGGCGGTGTTGACGGCCGAGCGGTTGGTGGCCGAGCGCCGGAAGTGCAACGCCAGAACCATGCTGACCAGGACGATGTCCAGGAGCGGGTATGCGAGGGCGAGGGCGGCCGGGGCGACGCTCTCACCCTGTACGCGGGTGGTGTGGGCGAGCGCGAGGCTCCAGGAGAGGGTCAACAGTGAACCGCCGATCAGCCAGGCGTCCAAGCCGAGGCAGACCCAACCGGCCCTGCTCACCGGGCGCTTGGCGAGCACCAGCAGCCCGACGATGGCGGGCGGGGCGAAGCAGAGGAAGAAGAGGTCGGCGATGGAGGGGCTGGGCACCTCGCGGTGCAGGACCACCTCGTACCAGCCCCAGATGGCGTTGCCCGCGGAGGCCATCAGCGAGGAGAGAGCGAAGAGCAGCCAGGCGGGACGCAGTCGGGGTGGGCTCGTGCGTGCGTAGAGGAAGCAGGAGACGGCTGCGACGAGAGCGCCCGCACTGAGGCCGAAATCCCCCATGATCAAAGCCAGTTCGGGTGAGCCCCAACCGAGCGCCGCGCCCACTCCGTAGCCGGCACAGATCAGGGCGAGGATGAGTTGGGCGACCAGGCCCTTGCCGCTGGGGGCGGGCTCTCGGGCCGCCATCGCCCCCGGCGCGCTCACCGGGCCGCTCCTTGCGGTGTGCCCGGCACGGACGACCGGTGTGCGGCAGTGGGAGATCCAGCGGGCGTGCAGGGCGGGAAGGGCGGATCGGCCGGGGTGGTCGGCAGGGCCCGGGGAGCATGGCGCGAGGAAGTACCCGAGGTGCGTAATGGCGGGGTGAGCGCCGAGGGCTGGAAGAGCGCCATGACGATCGGGAACGGCATCAGCGCCACGGACACCACGGAGGCGACGGACACCCGTTGGGTTACGGACGTCGTTCGACTGGCGGACGTCCGTCGGGTTGGGGCGCCCGGCCCATGGGAAGCGATCACCGTGGTGAGGGCCGGGCTCACCGGGGGCGGGCGAAGTGCCCGGCCGGGGACGTCAACCGCGCTGGTGCCCCTGCCGGGAAGGGGTGTGTGCACTGCCGTGGTGATGGCGCCGGGCTCTGGATCGTGCGAGGGTCGTCGTCGACGTCCCTGCCTCATGGGATCTTGGGTCCACTGGCCGTGCATCGCCCGTCGCCCCCCTCAAAAGTCTGATTGGCAGTCAGGTCGCGTCAGCGCACCGCCCCTTGCCGGTGCAGCCCCCAGGTCCGGACGATACACCAGAATCGTCACTCAGGGACATAGTTCCTCTACTCTGAGTGACCATCAATCGCCACCGCGGCGCGCAGAGCGATTGGTTGACTTCTTGTGGTTTAGCCGGGGTGCCAGGTGTTCCAGATGGCCGCGGCGGGCGGGCGGCCGGACCTCCGCTGGGCTCACCAGCCATTACTCCGTGGTCAGTACGACATTCTGCACGGGCTCACCGGCGACGAAGGCTCCTACCTGAGCGGCGAGCAGCTTCTTGGCACGCGGTAGGAAGGCCGAGGTGGAGCCACCGACATGAGGGCTGATGAGCACTCCGGGGGCATGCCACAGGGGGTGGCCCGGCGGTAGCGGCTCCGGGTCGGTGACATCGAGCGCGGCGGTGATACGGCCGGTCCCCACCTCTGCCAGCAGGGCTTTCGTATCGACGACCGGGCCCCTGGCCACATTGACCAGGAGCGCTCCGTCCTTCATCCGGGCCAGGAACTCGGCGTCCACCAGCCCCCTGGTGTCCTCGGTGAGCGGAGTCGACAGGATCACCACATCGGCGTCCGGGAGCAGAGAGTGCACTTCGGTGAATGGGCGCACTTCACCGCGCGCCGTAGTGCGGGCAGAGCGCGCGATGCGCGCCACCCGCGCGCATTCAAAGGGCGCAAGCCGGTCTTCGATCGCCGCGCCGATCGATCCGTAGCCGACGATCAGGACCGAGGAGTCGGCGAGCGCCGGATAGAAGCCTGACCGCCACTCCTCCCCGTCCTGTCCGCGGACGAAGCCGGGGATGCCGCGCAGCGACGCCAACACCAGGGTCAGTGCCAGCTCGGCCGTCGACGCGTCGTGGACCCCCTTGGCGTTGCACAGCTGCACCCCGGGGTGCAGCGCGCCCAGACCCGGCTCGACGTGGTCGATGCCCGCCGAGAGGGTCTGGATGACCTGTACGGACGTCATCTCCGGTAGGGGGCGGAGCGCCACCCCCGGCTGGAGGTAGGGAACGGTGTAGAAGACGCAGTCCGCCGGATCGGCGGGGAACTCCGGACCTCCGTTCCAGAACCGGTAGCGAAACCCGGCGTCGACGGTCGAGGGCAGACCCTCGATCTCGTCGGCCGGAAGGGAGAGCCATATGTCTGCGGTAATGGTCACGAGGCTAGTCGGCGGGAGCCTGGGCGGAGAGGGGTGATCCGCATTGGTTAGTTTGGGGGCGGTCAAGGGAGGGATACGGGCAGTTGGAGCGCAGGACGATCGGCGCGGCGGCGCTGGCAGTGGGCGCGGTCGGGCTCGGGTGCATGCCGATGCACTGGGCCTACACCGCCTCCAGGCGGCACGGGGAACAGTCGCTGCGCACGGTCCACGCCGCGCTCGACGCCGGCGCCACCCTGCTGGACACGGCCGACATGTACGGGCCGTTCACCAATGAACTCCTGGTGGGACGGGTGCTGCGGGAGCGACGGCGGGACGCCTTCATCTCCACCAAGGTCGGCCTCTTGGTGGGAGACCGGCACGTGGTCGCCCACGGGCGGCCCGGGTACGTCAGACGGGCGTGTGACGCATCGCTGCGACGACTCCAGACGGACGTGATCGATCTCTACCAGTTGCACTGTGCGGACCCCGAGGTGCCGGTGGAGGAGACCTGGGGGGCGATGGCGGAGCTGGTGGGGGCGGGGAAGGTACGTGCGCTCGGTGTCTGTGCGCTCGGCGCGCACGGGGCGGGGGCCGGATCGGCCTCGACGGACACAACGGCACGTGGCGGCCGGTGGCGCGGTGCTGCCCGGTCGACGGGCCTGGGCGAGGTGCCGTACCCGGGGCCGGGCCCCGGTGGCCAGGTCAGACCACAGCCCGGGGCTGGGTCGGGCGGGGCGGGCCAGGGGTTCTCGATGGGCGTCCGGGGGGATGCGACCGCGTTCCCGACGGGTACCACCTTCCCGGCGGGCGGCGCGTTCCCGGCGGGCGGCGCCTTCCCGGCGGGCGCGGCGGCGAGCGGCGCTACTGGCGGATCGTTCCCGCAGTCCGCAGGGGGGACCGAACCCCCGGTGGGGGGGGGACAGCAGGGGTTGCCGGGGGGGA
>NZ_JBHYZO010000001.1:231021-277157 GCF_042753785.1 Streptomyces sp. NPDC059256
TCCCCTCGGGGTCCCACGTCCCCGGGGGGGGGGGCGTCCCGGGGGGGCGGCGCCTGCCGGGGGGGGGGGGCGGGGTGGGGCGCTTGGGGCGGATCGTTCCCGCATGCGCATGCGGGAACGATCCGCCAGTTGGAGCGGATACAGCAGGTGTTCCCGGTGAGCACGGTCCAGGCCGAGCTGTCGGTGTGGTCTCCGGAGGCACTGGACCGGTTGCTGCCGTGGTGCGAGGCGCGCGGTGTGGGTTTCCTCGCCGCGATGCCGTTGGGGAACGGGTTCCTGAGCGGAACGCTGACACCGGGGCAGGGGTTCGAACCGGATGACATCAGGGCCCGGCATCCGCGGTTCACGGCGGAGATGATGGCGGCGAACCAGCCCGTGGTCTCCGGTCTGCGACGGATAGCCGCGCGCCACGGCGCGGGCACCACACCCGCTCAGGTGGCGCTGGCGTGGGTGTTGGCGCAGGGGCGGCACGTGGTGGCGGTGCCGGGGACCAAGCGGGTGGAGTGGGCGGTGGAGAACGCCGGAGCGGCGGGGCTCGCCCTGTCGGCGCGGGATCTGGACGAGATCCGGGAACTGCCGCCTGCCAAGGGGTCGTGGGACTGACCGGCCCCGAGCCGGGCGACAAACAGAGCGACAAACAGAAGAGTGACGAGGGCGCACGGGCGACCGCGGCGGACGAGCGGCTGCGACGGAGCAGTGACGCGCCGGCTCGGGTGGCCCGGGCATTTCATGGGGCGGGATCGGGAACCTCGGGCGGGCGGGCGGTGTAAGAAGGGTAGTGAGGCAGCTCATCAGCCGTCGAAGGGATCGAAACTGTGCAACGTCGGCAACGACCTGGTGTCGCGACCGTGCTGGGAGCCCTGGTGGCGCTCGCGATCACGGGGTGCTCATCGGACGGCGATGGCCAGCTGTTCGAGCCCAAGCGGGAGGACTCCCCCTCCGCCTCTTCCTCGTCCGGTAGCCCGGGCAAAAGCCCCGCGACACCCGCGCCGCCCGCGAAGGGCTCCGTCAAGGTGGTCTCCACTCTCACCGAGAACCTGAAGTCCCCGTGGGGGGCCGCGGTCCTCCCCGGTGGTGACCTTCTGGTCGGCTCCCGGGACGAGGGGACGATCACCCGTGTCGACCTGGAGACGGGGAAGCAGAGCGCAGTCGGCTCGGTGACGGGAGTGGCGGCAGGTGGTGAGGGCGGGCTGTTGGGTCTGGCGGTGTCACCGTCCTTCGCTTCGGACAGATCGGTGTACGCCTACTTCACCACCATGGGGGACAACCGCATCGCCCGCATGCTCCTCGATGAACGCAAGCCCGCGGGGCAGCAGTTGGGCGCACCGGACACCGTGCTGCGGGGCATTCCCAAGGGGGTCGTGCACAACGGCGGACGCATCGCCTTCGGTCCGGACAAGATGCTCTACGCGGGCACGGGCGAGACCGGCGAGACCGGTATGTCGCAGGACAAGGAGTCGCTCGGCGGCAAGATCCTGCGGATGACACCGGACGGTCAACCGGCCCCGGGGAATCCGGAAGAGGGCTCCCTGGTCTACTCCTTGGGGCATCGCAATGTGCAGGGCCTGGCCTGGGACGCGGACAAGCGGCTCTGGGCGGCCGAGTTCGGCCAGAACACCTGGGACGAGTTGAATCTGATCGAGCCAGGAAAGAACTACGGCTGGCCCCGGGCCGAGGGCAAGGCAGGCAAGCCGGGTCTGGTGGATCCGATCGCCCAGTGGCCCACCGACCAAGCCTCCCCGAGCGGTATCGCCTATGCGGAGGGGTCGATCTGGATGGCTGGGCTCAGAGGCGAGCGGCTCTGGCGTATTCCCCTCGCGGGCAAGGAACCTTCGGCCGAGCCCCAGGCGTTCCTGGAAGGGAAGTACGGGCGTTTGCGCACGGTGGTGGCGACCGGCAGCTCACAGCTCCTATTGATCACCAGCGAGACGGACACCCGGGGCACTCCCGAGCCGGGTGACGACAAGGTCCTCCGGCTAGATGTGACATAGGAGGTGGCTCGTCCATGGTGACTGGATTCTCTGGGCTCTCCGCGTGGGATGAGGTCTTCGCTCCGGGCAACAAGCACTTGGCCGAGGAGCGCCACCGGCTGGCACTGACCAGAACGCAGGTCGGTGACAGCGACCCGGCCCGCGGGCCGATCGATCTGGCTTCGGGCAAGGTGACCGTGCGTGGCGCCGCAGGGACGGTTGGCGCTGGAGCGGACGCCATGCCTGAAGAGGCTGCCCCCGTCGACTGCCCGGTCCTGTCCTCCACCTCACCGGTGGCGGCAGTCCTGCCGCCGGCCCCCCGGGTGCACCGCGGCCCGCTGGATCGGGAGGAGCACGACCGCTAGGGAGTGTCTGCCCTGTTGTGGGGCGGGCCTGTCTGGCTCGTAGCCCTGCCAGCAGACTTGGGAGTGCGGTACGGCCGTGGCTCGGGGTCGAGCCGGGGTCCAGCCGGGGCGCTTGGGCTGCTGGGCTGCTGGGCTGCTGGGCTGCTGGGCCAGGTTGCCGGGTTGGCGTGCTGGGCGGGGCTTCGGCAGAAGTGGCGAGTCAACACCGCCCCAGGATCGAGCCGAAGCCAGGAGTCGAGAATTCCAGGAGTCGGCGGTGCCCTGGAGTCAGGCCGAGGAGTGCCCCTCTTCAGGAGTCGGGAAGAGCCGCAGTCGGTGAGCGAGTGCCGCTGCCTCGACCCGACCGGAGACACCGAGCTTCGCCAAAATGTTGGAGACATGGACGCTCGCCGTCTTCGGCGAGATGTACAGCGCCTCCGCTATCTGCCGATTGCTGCGCCCCGCAGCGACCAGCGCAAGGACATCGACTTCTCGGGGCGTGAGCCCCAACTCGGGTCCTGCCGGAGCCATCGGGGGCTCCAGAGCCGGCAGCGCCGCAGCTGAGGAAGGCGCCTCCAGCGAGATCCTCGCCCGTTGTGCCAGGAGCGCGATCTCCTGGCACAACGGCTCCGCACCGAGCGCCCTGGCCGTCTCGGCGGCGTGGTGCAAGAGCTCTGTGGCACAGGCGCGCTCGGCCGGCAGCAGAGCCTCCGCCGAGCGCAGCCTCACCATGGCCAATTCGTATGGGTAGTCCAGCAGTTCAAAGGCCGCCTGTGTCTGCGCCCAGTCCTGTGCGGTGTCGCGCCCCTCGGCACGCAGGAGTTCGACCCGGACCCAGCCGTCGTACGCCAGCCAGATGGGAGCTCCGGTGGTGGCGGTCCTGGCGGCCTTCCTGACCAGCGAAAGGGCAGCGGCACGGCCCGGTTCGGCGACGGGCAGTCCGCGCGTATCGGCCTCCAGAGCGGCCATCGTGCGCAGGAGCGGCCAGGCATAGCGCTGGACGCCCGGGGGGAAGCCACCCTCCGCGACCTGGCGGAAGCGCTCCCTCGCCTCCAGGACCCCTCCCCTGGCCACCTCGATGCCCAACTCGATCGCGTCCAGCCGCAGGGAGCTGTGCAGCAGGGGATCGTGCGTGCCGAAGTGCTCCCGGGCAGTTCGGAGGTACTCCGCCGCCCTGTCCGTCTCGCCCCGGCCGAGCGCAAGTGTGCTGAGCCGGGTCGCGGCGTACCCGCGGGGCTTGGGGCTGAGGGCGATCCGCAGGGCCCGCTGCGCCGCGTCCCGCATCTCGTCCCACCGACCGAGCGAGTAGTAGGACTCGGCGAGGTTCCCGAGGACCCATGACTCGTTGTCGCGCAGCCGGTAGTGACGGCAGAGCTCAAGCCCCTTGAGGAGCACGTCCACCGATTCCTGGGAGCGGCCCACTCCCTCCAGTGCGGACGGCAGATTGATGTGCGAGGCGGCGATCAACGAAGGAAGCCCCCTTTCGACGGATCGTTCCGCGACCCGGTACATCTCGGCGAAGCCTCGCTGGAGGTCGCCCGCGTCGACGAGGAGTCCGCCGAGGGCGAGCCGGGCCAGGAGTTCGTTCTCCTCGCCCCCCACCATCTGGGCGTAGGCGACGGCCCGCTCGGCGTCTGCGAGGTCGTCCGGGCCCGAAGGCCGCAGCCGACTCCAATTGACCGTGGCGGCCAGCACCTCGGCGTGCGCGGCGGACGGGGGCAATCCCCGTACCAGCTCCTTTGCCTCGTGGAGTTCGGCCAGGCCGTCCCCCCTGCCGAGCGCCGAGATCAGTCGGGAGCGCTGAACGGCGAACCAGGAGGCCCGCAAGGGGTCCTCCTCCGCCTGGGCGAGCCGTTGGCCGCGCTTGGCGATCTTCAGTGCCCGTTCCCGCTCACCGCAGAGCCGACCGGCGACCGTGGCCTCCGCCATCAGGTCGAGGAAGGTCAGCGGCGTGCTCGCGAGGTCGCGGATGGTCGGCGCGCACTGTCCCACACAGTCCAGGGGCGAGAGGGTCGCGCGCAGGGATTCGGCGACGCCGTCCCACAACTCCATGGCCCGCTCCAGGAGGCGCAACTGCTCGGCGTAGGCGTGGCGCCGCCATGCCTCGACCGATGCGTCCAGTACGGCGGGGAGAGCCTTGGCCGGATCGTGCGCTTGATACCAGTAGCTGCCGAGCCGCATGGCGCGCTCCTCGTCCCGGACGAGGAGCGGATCGGCCTCCAGCGCTTCGGCGTAGCGGCGGTTGAGGCGGGAGCGCTCGCCGGGCAGGAGGTCGTCGCTGACCGCCTCACGGGCCAGCGAGTGGCGAAAGCGGTAGCCGTCACCGTCGGCGGTGGCCAGCAGGATGTTCGCACCGACGGCGGCCCTCAGCGCCTCGATCAGATCGTCCTCGGGAAGTCGGGCGACGGCGCACAGCAGTCCGTACTCCACGGTCGAGCCGCCTTCGGCGAGGATCCGCACGATGCGCTGTGCGTCCTCGGGAAGCGCCTCCACACGGACGAGCAGGATGTCGCGCAGCGAACTGCTGAGACCGCCGGCGCAGTTGTCGGCGATGCTGCGGGCCAGCTCCTCGACGAAGAAGGCGTTTCCGTCGGAGCGCTCGTAGACCTGCTCGACCAGTTCGAGCTCCGGCTCGGAATCAAGAATTCCGGCGAGTTGGCAGTGGACTTCGTCACGGGTGAACCGGGTCAGCCCGATGCGTTGCACCGCCCGCAGCCGGTCCAGCTCGGCCAGCAGTGGGCGCAGCGGATGACGACGGTGCACATCGTCGGATCGGTAGGTCGCGATGATGACCAGCCGCCCGCGGCGCAGGGTGCGGAAGAGGTAGGCGAGCAGGTTGCGGGTGGAGGTGTCGGCCCAGTGCAGGTCTTCCAGGACGAGGACGACCGTACGGTCGGCGGCCAGCCGCTCCAGGAGCCGTGCGGTCAGCTCGAAGAGGCGGGCGAGGCCCTCGTCGTCCTGTCGGTCCCGGTCACCATCGGGTCGTTCGGCGAGCTCGGGCAGCAGTCGGGCGAGCTCCTGTTCCTGGCCTGCTGCCGCCGCGGCCAGTTCCTGTGGCAGCAGGCGGTTGAGCGAGCGCAGGGCCGTGGAGAAGGGCGCGAACGGCAGTCCGTCCGCGCCGATCTCGACGCACCCGCCGATCGCGACGACGGCGTCCCGACGGCAGGCTTCGGTCGTCAGTTCCTCGATGAGGCGGGTCTTGCCAACCCCCGCCTCACCACCGACGAGCAGGGCTTGCGGCACGCCGGGGCCGGTGCCCCCCACAGCTCCACCGGCGCGCACCAGGGCGTCGGTCAGCTCGGACAGCTCCAGTGCGCGCCCGACGAACACGGGACTGATCGACCTGTTCTCCACGTCACCGAGCATCGCACAGGGCTCTGACATGGCGTTCTGATGCATCGTGTGCATCGTGTGCATCGATTGGATGGTGACGGTCCATGGCAAGGTTCAGGCGACGCGTACGAATCGCTCTTCGGGGCCCGTCACCGGGCCCTTCCCTTCCGTTGTTGCTCGTCTTTCAGTGCGGCGGGCTCGGCGTGCGTCGCGGGCGAGCCGGTGGGCCTCGGCCGCCCTGATCAGGTCGGCCCTGCGGATCTCCTGGAGTCGGTACTCGAACACGGTGTCCTCCGTGGGTCGGATCGGGTGGTGTGTGCCACCAAATCTCTTCTCCCAGGGGGGTGCACCGCATCGGGCCGCTGCCTCATCTTGGGCGCGGAGGGGGCCTTAGAGGGTGCGCTGAGGGGCCTTAGGCCGGGGTGTCCCAAGGGGTGGGGTGCCATTGGGCTGCGGTGCGACGTACGTAGGGCGTGGTGCTGGTCAGCGCGGTGAATCCGAGGCGGAGCAGGATCGGACGGCTCTGCTCGGAGGCATCCACCCGGAGGAAGCGGGTCCCGCGCCGCGCCGCGGCGGCAGCGCGATGGGCCACCAGCGCACGGTAGATGCCTCGGCCTCGCCAGTCGGGCAGGGTACCGCCGCCCCAGAGGCCGGCGAAGCCGGTGCCGGGTGAGACCTCAAGCCGGGCCGCGCTGACCGGCCGGCCGTCCACCACCGCGACGGTCATCAACACCGTGTCCAGGTCCAACTGCCGCAACAACCGGGCATGCAGGGCGCCGGGATCGGTGCCGAACGCCGCCCGGTGCACTTCGGTCAGCAGTGTCACGTCCCGGGCGGTGGTGATGTCGACCAGGGTGACCCCTTCGGGCATCTCGCTCCCGTGGCAGAGGTCGTCGACGCCCGTGACCATGACGGTCTCGGCGGGTTCCGGGACGAATCCGGCGGTACGCAGTCGCTCTCCGAGGTCATCGGGCTCATCGTGCCCGTACAGCGTCCATTCGACGTCATGGCCCAACGCGGTGAAGTGGCGCACCTGCTCGGCGATGGCGGCATCGGCCGTCGCTCGGTCGAGGGAGGACCAGAGGACGCCGTTCCAATCGCTCGCCGCACCGGTCTGCCGTACGACCGCGCCGATGCGTTCGACCACCGCGTCCGGGGCGTCCGGGCGCGCCTCCTCGCGCATCCGCAGGTCGAACAGGGCGAGGAGGTCGTCGTGGTCCATCCGGGCAGTGAAGCAGCCGCCCCGGCGCCGCGCGACTGCATTCGGCGGGTGTCACATGGGACGGCTAGGAGCCGGCCGCCGGCAGGCTGAGGATGAGATCGAAGTACATGGCGATCGAGATCAGCAGGCCGAGTCCACCGAGCACGGCGCCGCCGAGGCCGAAGGCCCGTACCCAGCCCGGCTTGCCCGGGCGGGTGAGCACGGTCAGGCCGACGATCAGGGCGACCAGGGCGAACATGCCGTTCACCAGGGCGGTGGCGTGCCAGGCGTCCCCGTAGAGAGCGGATATCCGTTCGGCGGTGCTACCGCCCTGCGAGGTCTCGATCTGTCCGAGGAGCGTCTGCCGCTCGGCGGCGACCCGGCCGGTCCAACTGCCGGTGAGACCGACGACGCCGAGGCCGGCTGCGACGATGCCCGCCGCGGCGGAGAGCAGCCCGGAGGAACGGGCACTGTTCGCCGCATCGGCTTCGGTGGCTTCGGCATCGTCGGCGTCTTCGATCTCGTCGTCAGCCGCGTCAGCTTCGGTGGTGGGTGTGGCGGCTGTGGACACATCGTCGTCGGAGTGCGCCTCCCGCCCGTCCTGGGCGCCTGCGCCGGTCTCGCGGTTCGACCCGTTGCTCTCCTCGGCGGAAGCTGCTGGAACGGCCTCTTCCACGGTCTGCCCGGTCGCCGTCGTACCGTCCGTCTTCTCGGTGTCCTTGGTGTTCATAGGGCGCACGCTAGGCGCCCTATCTGAGAGTCCCCTTAACGCGGCGGGACCGTCCCCGTCGCGGGAACGATTCGCCGGTTCAGACCGCCGCGTCCGATGCGCCCGCCCCGGCCCGTCGCCATTCGGGCGCCAGCACCGACCACACCTCCATGTCATGGCGGACGCCGCGGTGCGGGTACGACTGACGCAGCACGCCGTCGCGGGTCATGCCGAGGCGTCGTGCCACCTTGATGCTCGCGGTGTTCCCCGCCGAGACCGCCCATTCGATCCGGTGCATCCCGCGCTCCTCGACGGCCCAGTCGACGATGGTGCGCACCGCCTGGGTGACCAGCCCGCGACCCACGGCCGACGGTTCGAGCCAGCAACCGGCCTCACAGGTGCCCGTCGTCGCGTCGAAGGTGCGGAACAGGACTCCGCCGACCAGCGTGCCGTCCAGCCAGATCCCGTAGATCCGGCCGGTGTCGGCGGTCTGCTTGTCGGCATAGGAACGGAGGAAGGCACGGGCCGATTCCGCATCGGTGACGACGTCCGGGAGACCGATGTACGTGCCGATGTACTGTCTGCCGCGGTCCATGTGTGCGAGGAACTCCGACGCCTGCCAGGGTTCCAGGGGGCGCAGGTGCGCGCTCTCGTCTCCCGGGGTCTGAAGGGGCACGGCGAACATGATGGTCTTCCCTCTGCGTGTGGATGCGTACGGCGGCCGGTGGACGGCTACGGGACGAGTTGTTCGTCATCGCTGGGACGCCGCTGGAGCGCGGCCGGGGCGTCGCAGCCCCGCGGTTCGACGGTGATCTTCGGCAGCATGAGGTCCAGCCAGCCCGGCAGCCACCAGTTCGCCCGCCCGAGCATGTGCATGAGGGCCGGCACCAGCAGCGTACGCAGCACGAAGGCGTCGAGGGCCACCGCTGCCGCGAGCGCGATCCCGAACATGGCGATGACCCGATCGCCGCTGAGGACGAAGGCGAGGAAGACCGAGATCATGATCACGGCCGCGGAGTTGATCACACGGCTGGTCTCGGCCAGGCCGACGCGTACCGCCCGACGGTTGTCGCCGGTCTCCAACCACTCCTCGTACATCCGACTGACCAGGAAGACCTGGTAGTCCATGGAGAGACCGAAGAGGACGGAGACCATGATGACCGGGAGGAAGGGTTCGATCGGGCCGCCGGGACCGAGTCCGAGCAGTTCGCTGCCCCAGCCCCATTGGAAGATCGCGACGACGACACCGAAGGAGGAGGCGACGGCGGCCACGTTCATCGCCGCCGCCTTCAGCGGGATGCCGACGGAGCGGAACGCGACCAGCAGCAGCAGACAGCCGAGGCTGATGACCACGCCGACGAACAGCGGCAGCTTGTCGACGATGATGGCCGCGAAGTCGTCGTAGCCCGCGGTCACCCCACCGATGTGCACGGTGAGCGAGGTGCCGTCCACGGCCGCGGGCACCAGATCGTCGCGGAGTCGGTCGACGAGTTCGCTGGTGGCCTTGGACTGCGGTGACGAGGTGGGGACGACGGTGACCACGGCCGTGTCGCCGCCGGTGTTGTACGTGACCGGTCCGACCGAAGCGACGCCCTCCGCTCCGCTGAGCGCCTCGGGCAGCCGTTGCACCGCAAGCCGCTCGGCACTGGTGTCGAGCCGGGAGACCAGGGTGAGGGGACCGTTGACCCCGGGGCCGAAGCCGCCGTCGCCGCCTTGGTCGGGACCGCCGTGCGCGAGCAGGTCATACGCCTTGCGCGTGGTGGACGTGGCCGGATTGTTGCCCTGGTCCGAGGTGCCGAGGTGCAGGGAGAGCGTCGGAAGTGCCAGGACCGCCATGACCGCCACCGCGACCAGGGCCAACAGCTTGGGGTGACGCTCCACGTAGGCGGACCAGCGGGCGGCGAACCCGGTCGGCAGTTCCGGGCGGGGGCCACGCTCGGCCAGCCGGCGGCGCTCCCGTCCACTGAGGGCTCGCATGCCGATGAAGGACAGCAGGGCGGGCAGCAGGGTCACGGACGCAGCCACGGTCAGGACGACCGTCAGGCTCGCGGCGATGGCCACCCCGTTGAGGAAGTCGAGCCGCAGGATGAGCATGCCGAGAAGGGCGATGCAGACGGTGGCACCGGCGAAGACCACGGCGCGACCGGTGGTGGCGACCGCCTCACGGGCGGCGTCGGCGACCGGAAGCCCGGACTGGAGCCCCTTGCGGTGCCGGGTGACGATGAACAGTGCGTAGTCGATGCCGACGCCGAGCCCGATCAGCAGTCCGAGCATGGGTGCGAAATCGGCCACGGTCATCACCTGGCTCAACAGGGCGATACCGGCGTACGCGGTGCCCACGGAGACCAGGGCCGTGGCGATGGGCAGCAGGCTGGCCGCGAGCGAACCGAAGGCGAGGAAGAGCACGAGGGCGGCGACGGCGACCCCGACCGTCTCGGCGAGGTGCCCGGACGGCGCCTCCATCGGCCCGACCGCCGTACCGCCGAGTTCGACCTGGACACCGTCGCTGCGCGCGGCCTGGGCGGTGTCGACCACGCTCTGCACATGGGCGTCCGGAACGTCACCGAGGCCCTGCTCGAAGGTGAGGGATGCGTAGGCGGTCCGTCCGTCCGGGCTGATCTGGGCGGCCCCCGCGGGCTCGTAGGGACCACTGACATCGGCGACGGAATCGAGTGCGGCCACCGAGTCGAGCATCCCGGACATCTTCTGCTGGACGTCCGCGTCCCGGACGCTGCCCTCGTTGGTGTGCCAGACGATGGTGCCGCCGTCGCCGCTCTGGTGGGGGAAGCCCTCGGCGAGGAGTTCGGCTGCCCGACCGGATTCCGTACCCGGGACCTCGTAGTTGTTCGAGTAGGCCGTTCCCGTGGCGCCCGCCGCAGCCGCGACACCCACACAAGCCAACGCCCAGAGCAATACGGTGATGAGTCGGTGCCTGATGCACCACCGGGCGATCGCTGCCAACGGAATGCTCCCTGGGTGGTTCCTGGATCTTTATCGGAAACGACCCGCAAAGAACACATGACCTACGCAGACACTCTGACAGTCAATGGTGATCCTTTGTCCGTTCGGGCACCATTCGTGGGCTTACTCACAGTGGCAGCTGAGCCAAGGTAGTTCAGAAGTGAACAATGGGGTCACCGAGACGTGACTTACGCAGTGTTTACTTTGACCTCAACATGACAGAATTCGCCAACTACTGACTACAAAAGACCCTTTGTGCAACGGAGGTTGTCAGAGGCGGCTGGCACGATGGACGGCATGGAGACCACGGGGACCAATCAGCCGATCCTCCGTCCGAGCGAGGCAGCCGAGTTCGCCATGGCACTGCACGAAGCCCCCGGCGCGTACCTCGGATACGGCCCCGTACCGGTGCTCGCCCACGCACCGCACACCACCCTGCGGATGCGCCGCGAATCGTTTCGCGAGGTGTACGGGGCGATCGTCGCCCGGATCGGAGAACCGACGCTCTACGGCGGTTCCGCTTCCGGCCCCCACATCCGCTGGCGCGACCCCGACCGCATCGTCCTGCTCGCCGGTCGCCCCCATGGTGCGGAGCTCTCGGTGCACCGCACCGACGCCCTGGAGGCCGAGGAGATGCGGATCTTCCAATGGGGCGGCGCCTGGTCAGCCGAGGAGCAGCACGACTTCGACCTGCTGCCCTACATCTGGCAGCTGGACCGCAACGGCCCGGGGGAACCACCGGCCGAGCGCACCACTGGTCGTATGGCATCGAGCCTCAAGCACTTCGAGAGCGCGCTGACGCTGCTGCTCACCGCCTGGGTGGAGCAGTTGGCGGTACAGGTCGGCGGGGACTGGGCAGGTTTCAGTCTGACCAGCGGCGCCGACCGGGGACGACAGATACACCTCTCCTACGCCCTGGCCGAAGGGCTCCAGGTGTCGGTGGACGACCGGGACGGCCCGGACGACGAGGAGCGTGCGCGCGTGATGCAGAACCGCGGCTGGCACTCGCGCGACCGGGGTTGGTGGCAGGCCGAGTTCCCGGATCCGGAGCGGGCCGAGGCGGCGGAGGTCGCCCGACTCGCGATAGCGGAACTGCACGCGCGGGGCACCCGGGAGCCCAAGGAGCTGAGGGCCCGGGACGTCAGCTGCAAGGACCGTGGCGAGCTGCTCCTGCCCGGGCTCGGCGTACGGCACTGAAGGAGCTCGCGGAACAGGCCGTCCGTGGGGCAGACCGGGAGGTGCGCGCCCGGTCATGCACGGAACCACCAGCCGGACCGCTGGTTTGTGGCGGGCGGGCGAGCACACCGCACTCCTGTAGGGCTCCGCAACCCTGTAGGGATCTGTACTCCTGTGGGGATCTGTACTCCTGTGGGGATCTGGGATCTGTTTCGACGCTGCTGTGATCTGCCAGCATGGCCGGATGGACTCTGTTCGTCAGACGGCCGGCTCCGGCTCGCCGCTCGAAGCCGAGATCGGATTCTCCCGGGCGGTCCGCAAAGGGGCACAGGTCGCGGTCGCCGGCACCGCGCCCATCGGGGACGACGGTCGCACCGTGGGTAGAGGCGATGTCTACGCCCAGACCGTGAGGTGCCTGGACATTGCCGTGGTTGCGTTGAAAGCAGTCGGGGCCGCGCCGGGGGATGTCGTGCGGACCCGCATCATGCTCACGGACGTGACCCGTTGGAAGGACGCCGCACGGGCGCACGGAGAGCGGTTCGCGACGGTCCGGCCGGCCTGCACCTTCGTTGAGGTGTCCCGTTTCATCGATGCCGACTGGCTCGTCGAGATCGAGCTCGACGCCGTGGTCGACTGACGCGGTCGACTGACGTCCTTGCGTGCCGGCCCTCGATGTCCGGGACGGGTGCTTCCGGGACCGGAGGCACCCACCCACCACCCGTCGGTACGTCAACTAGGTTCAGCCGCCCCCGTGCAGGAGCCTTCTTGTCAGTGCGTGTCGGACGAGTTGATGCACAGGCTGCCGCCGGAGGGGTTCAGCACCCCGAGGAGGACGTCGACGGTGTTCCCACAGATGTTGAGGGGAATCCGGACCGGAATCTGGATCGTGTTCCCGGACAGCACGCCCGGAGATTCGACGGCAGCGCCGTCGGCGTCGCTGTGCGCTGCGGCGGTCCCGGCACCGCCCAGGAGCGCGCTGATCACCAACGCGAGGGCTGGGGCGGCGGTGCGGAGGTTCATCGGGGCTCCCTTTGGTGGACGGCAGAGGAGGCCATGCAACGGCGTGTTGCTGTCCGTTGTCGGCATTCATCCCTCGGTGGGCGGGTCACCCCCGCAGGCTGCCGCCGCTCCCCCGCGGGCCCGCCCCATCCGACAGGGGGTGTCCAGGCCGCCCGCCCCGGCCCCTGACCGAACCCGCACGTACAGCACACTCCAACACAGCGAACTCCAACAGAGCGAACTGCGGCACAGCGAAATCCAACACAGCGAACTCCGGCACTGCGACGGCACACCGAACTCGGGCACACAGAAAGGGCCTTGCCGCACTCTCGTGCGGCAAGGCCCTGGACCTGAGCGTGTGGGACGAGACCGCCGGGGCTCAGCCTTCGCTGACCCCGAGCCTCTCCAGGATCAGTTCCTTGACGCGTGCGGCGTCCGCCTGACCCCGCGTGGCCTTCATGACCGCGCCCACCAGCGCGCCCACGGCAGCGACCTTCCCACCGCGGATCTTGTCCGCGACGGCTGCGTTCGAGGCGATCGCCTCGTCGACTGCGGTGCCCAGGGCGCCATCGTCGGAGACGACCTTCAGTCCGCGCTTCTCCACGACGGTGTCCGGACCGCCCTCACCCGCGAGGACGCCCTCGATGACCTGTCGGGCCAGCTTGTCGTTGAGATCGCCGGCGGCGACCAGCGCGGTCACCCGGGCGACCTGCTCCGGGGTGATCGGCAGTTCGTCCAGAGCCCGACCGGACTCATTGGCGTTCCGCGCGAGCTCGCCCATCCACCACTTGCGGGCCTGGTCGGACGGGGCACCGGCCTCGATGGTCGCGACGATCAGGTCCACCGCACCGGCGTTGAGGATCGACTGCATGTCGTGCTCGGTGACGCCCCAGTCCTCGCGCAGCCGCTTGCGGCGCAGACGCGGCAGCTCGGGCAGACCCGCACGCAACTCCTCCACCCACTCTCGGGGCGGAGCGACGGGGACGAGGTCGGGCTCCGGGAAGTACCGGTAGTCCTCAGCGTTGTCCTTGATCCGTCCGGAGGTGGTGGAGCCGTCCTCCTCGTGGAAGTGACGGGTCTCCTGGACGATCGTCCCGCCGGCTCCCAGTACGGCGGCGTGCCGCTGGATCTCGAACCGGGCCGCGCGCTCCACGCTCCGGAGCGAGTTGACGTTCTTCGTCTCACTGCGGGTGCCGAACGTCTGGGTGCCGTTGGGACGCAGGGAGAGGTTCACGTCGCAGCGCATCTGGCCCTTGTCCATCCGGGCCTCGGAGACTCCGAGCGCCCTGATGAGCTCGCGCAGCTCGGCGACGTACGCCTTGGCGACCTCGGGTGCCCGCTCGCCGGCGCCCTCGATGGGCTTGGTGACGATCTCGATGAGCGGGATGCCGGCCCGGTTGTAGTCGAGCAGCGAGTGGGACGCGCCGTGGATGCGGCCGGTGGCACCGCCGACGTGGGTCGACTTGCCGGTGTCCTCCTCCATGTGGGCGCGCTCGATCTCGACCCGGAAGACCTCGCCGTCCTCCAGCTGGACGTCCAGATAGCCGTTGAAGGCGATCGGCTCGTCGTACTGGGAGGTCTGGAAGTTCTTCGGCATATCCGGATAGAAGTAGTTCTTCCGGGCGAATCGGCACCATTCGGCGATCTCGCAGTGGAGCGCGAGGCCGATCTTGATGGCGGACTCGATGCCGATCGCATTGACGACCGGGAGCGAGCCGGGCAGGCCGAGGCAGGTGGGGCAGGTCTGCGAGTTGGGCTCGGCGCCCAGCTCGGTGGAGCAGCCGCAGAACATCTTCGTCCGCGTACCCAGCTCGACATGGACCTCAAGGCCCATGACGGGGTCGTACTCGGCAAGAGCGGCCTCGTACGACACCAGTTCAGTGACGGTCACGGTGAAACTTTCCCTCTCAGCCGAACAGGACGTCGTCGTCGCCGATGCGCTTGAGCTCGCGCAGCAGCAGGGCGACGCCGGTGACGATGGCGGCGGCGGAGATCGCGGCGTCGAGCAGCCGGAGCGTGTCGTGCTCGCTGCGGGCCTTCTTCGCCTGCTTGAGCACGCTCACCGCACCGAATGCGGTGGTCCCGATCGACAGGTACGTCCCGGTCTTCGACTTCTTGAAGCCCTTGGCCTTGGTCAGTGCACTCACAGCGACGGTGCCTCCTCAAGCAGCGGATGCCCCCACCTTTCCACGAAGGCCGCTTCGACGGCGGCGCCGACCTTGTACAGCCGGTCGTCCTTCATGGCCGGGGCGATGATCTGTAGTCCGACCGGGAGGTTGTCCTCCGGCGCCAGCCCGCAGGGAAGCGACATTGCCGCGTTGCCGGCCAGGTTGGTCGGAATGGTGCACAGGTCGGCAAGGTACATCGCCATCGGGTCGTCCGCGCGCTCACCGATGGGGAACGCCGTGGTCGGAGTGGTCGGCGAGACGATCACATCGACCTGCTCGAACGCCTGGTCGAACTCCTGCTTGATCAGTGTCCGGACCTTCTGGGCACTGCCGTAGTAGGCGTCGTAGTAGCCGGAGCTCAGCGCGTACGTACCGAGGATGATCCGGCGCTTGACCTCGTCGCCGAAACCGGCCTCGCGGGTCAGCGCAGTGACGTCCTCGGCCGACTTCGTACCGTCGTCACCCACGCGCAGGCCGTAGCGCATCGCGTCGAACCGGGCGAGGTTCGACGAGCACTCGGACGGCGCGATGAGGTAGTAGGCGGAGAGCGCCAGGTCGAACGAGGGACAGTCCAGCTCGACGATCTCCGCACCCAGCGACTTCAGCAGTTCGACCGACTCGTCGAACCGCTGCACCACGCCGGGCTGGTAGCCCTCGCCGCGGAACTGCTGGACCACGCCGACCCGCATCCCCGCCACGCTGCCGTTGCGCGCCGCTTCGACGACCGGCGGAACCGGGGCGTTGATGGAGGTGGAGTCCAGCGGGTCGTGCCCGGCGATGACCTCGTGCAGCAGAGCGGCGTCCAGCACCGTGCGGGCGCAGGGACCGCCCTGGTCGAGGGAGGAGGAGAAGGCGACCATGCCGTAGCGGGAGACTCCGCCGTAGGTGGGCTTGACGCCGACCGTGCCGGTGACGGCAGCGGGCTGGCGGATGGAGCCGCCGGTGTCCGTGCCGATGGCCAGTGGCGCCTCGTAGGAGGCCAGGGCGGCGCTGGAGCCGCCCCCGGAGCCACCGGGGATGCGCGTCAGGTCCCAGGGGTTGCCGGTGGGCCCGTAGGCGCTGTTCTCGGTGGAGGACCCCATGGCGAACTCGTCCATGTTGGTCTTGCCGAGGATGACGACGTCGGCCTCCTTGAGCTTGCGCGTCAAGGTGGCGTCGTACGGCGGGATCCAGCCTTCGAGGATCTTGGAGCCGACCGTCGTGGGGATGCCCTTGGTCGTGAAGATGTCCTTCAGGGCGAGCGGGACACCGGCGAGCGGGCCGAGTTCCTGACCGGCCGCCCGCTTGGCGTCGACGGCGCGCGCCTGGGCGAGGGCACCCTCGCGATCCACGTGGAGGAAGGCGTGCACCTTCTCGTCGATGGCGTCGATCCGAGCCAGATGGGCCTCGGTGACCTCGACGGCCGTGAGCTCGCCTGCGGCGATCTTCGCGGCGATCTCGGCCGCGGTGAGCTTGATGATGTCCGACATCGTGATTAGTCCTCCCCCAGGATCTGCGGCACCTTGAAACGCTGCTGCTCCTGGGCAGGAGCGCCGGAGAGCGCCTGCTCGGGGGTGAGCGAGGGACGGACCTCGTCCGCGCGCATGACGTTGGTCAGCGGCAGTGGATGGGAGGTCGGGGGTACGTCTTGATCGGCGACCTCGGCGACGCGGGCGACCGCGCCGATGATGTCGCCGAGCTGACCGGCGAAGTGGTCGAGTTCCTCGCCGGAAAGCTCCAGACGCGCCAGCCGGGCGAGGTGGGCGACCTCCTCGCGCGTAATGCCAGGCATGCAGCGATCCTCAGGGGTGAGTGCGTGTGGTTTGGCCCAATCCTATGGGGCAGGGGCGGGTGACCACGAAACGGTTCTCCCGCTCGCCCCTCTCACCGCTGTTGTATCTGCTCTCACTTGGTGCCCTCATAGCTGCTCTGGTCGCTGCCCTGATCGCTGCTCGTCGCCGGAAGCAGCCGGGGTCCATACCCACCGGAGAGCTGCCGTGAGCCCGCCGCCCCGCGCCCGCGGCCGGGACTGCGCCGGGGACGAGGGACCGGATCAACGGCATGGGGGCTCGGCCACCGGTGGCGTACCCCCCGGACAGGTACGGAAGGGGGCGTACGCGTGCACGACCACGGCCTGTGCCGCCGGTTCAGGGGACCGCCTGGCCGGGGTTGTCGACGGCCGGATGGGGAGCCGTGGCGGCGGTGTGCGCCGCCGTGGGTGCCGAGGCAGCCGCGGTGGGAGCGGGCGGGATGGCCGCCGGTGCCGCGGCGGCGGATTCCACATGGCGCTGCCAACCCCGCTCACCTCGGGCCCGCAACCAGGCGGTGGCCTCCTGCGGAGGCATGGCCGCGGCCACCAGCCAGCCCTGTACGGCGTCACACCCCAGATCCCGCAGCCGCTCCCAGGTCTCGTCGTCCTCGACGCCCTCGGCGACGACCAGTAGTCCGAGGGAGTGCGCGAGGTCCACGGTGCAACGGACGATCTCCGCGTCCTCGTTGTCCACCGCCAGCCGGGCCACGAACGAGCGGTCGATCTTCAGCTCGCTGACGGGGAGCCGGCGCAGGTGTACGAGGGACGAGTACCCGGTGCCGAAGTCGTCCAGGGACATCTTGACCCCGTGGTCGGTCAGCCCTGCGAGGGTGTCCGCGGCTCGCTGGGGGTCTTCCAGCAGGACGTGCTCGGTGATCTCCAGTTGGAGCGAGGACGCGGGGACGCCGTGCCGGGCCAGGCGCGCGGCGACCGAGCCGGCGAACCCCGGAGTGTGCACGTCGCGCGGGGAGACGTTGACCGCGACCGGCACGTCCAACCCCTGGGCACGCCATTCGGCGACCTGCGCCAAGGCGGTGTCGAGCACGTACTCGGTCAGGTGCGGCATCAGGCCGGAGGACTCGGCGATCGCGATGAATTCGTCGGGGGGCACCCTGCCGCGGTCCGGATGGACCCAGCGCACCAGGGCTTCCAAGCCGGCGACGTGCCCGTCGAACCGGACCTTGGGCTGGTAGTGCAGCTCCACCTCGCGCGCATCGAGGGCCCTGCGGAGATCGCCCAGCAGACCGAGCCGGTCGGGGGTGTTGCTGTCGCGCTTGGACTCGTACACCTCGACGCCCGTACGGTCGCGCTTGGCCTGGTACATCGCCACGTCCGCACGGCGCAGCAGCCCCTCGGCGTCCAGGGCGTGCTCCGGGAAGACGGCGACGCCCGCGCTGGCCTCCAGGACGAGGGTGAGTCCATCCAGGTCGAGCGGCGAGGACAGCTCTGTGGCCAGTTGGCGGGCGATGCGCTGGGCGCTGGTGATGGAGTCCGCAGTGGGCAGCAGCACGGCGAACTCGTCGCCGCCGAGCCGGGCCGCTTCCGCGCCGCGCGGCAGGGCGTGCCTCAGCCGCTGGGCTATCTGGAGCAGAAGACGATCGCCCGCCAGATGGCCGAGCGTGTCATTGACCGAGCGGAACCGATCGAGGTCGATCAGGACGAGCGCGGCGCGCGTCCCGCTGTTCTCCGCGTCCTCCAGGGCGTTCCAGGTCCGCTCCAGCAACCACTGCCGGTTGGGCAGTCCGGTGAGGGGGTCGCGCAGCTGCTCCTCGGCTCGGGCCCGGGCTATCCACAAGGTGGAGTCCAGCGCTATCAGCGGTACGGCGAACAGCGGCAGCAGCAGGGGCCGAGCGATGGCGACCACACAGATCAGCGGAGCGATCCCGAGCAGCGCCACCGCTATGAGCCCCTGCCTCAACAGGGCCGTTCGGGCGATGGTGGGCAGCCCTCCGCGCTGGGGGGCGAGGACGAACCACAGCAGCAGTCGGGCGACCGCGAGGTAGACGGTGGCCGCGATGGCGACTTCATGAGCGGTACCGATGCCCCAGTCGAGTGGTACCCAGGGCTCCTTGACGCTCGGTGAGACTCCGAACAGGTCAAGGACGAGCGCGGCTGCTCCCAGTCCCAGGATGTCGGCCGAGCCGTGCACGATGCCGTGCCGCCAGCGGTTGCGGCGCGCGGCGCCGACGAGGGTGACGACGGCCAGGCTGACCAGCCCGGCCGGCAGCCAGCCGTAGAGGAGGAGGACGGCGACGGTGAGCGCCGCTCCGGATCCGGTGCCTCCCCACCAGCGGTCGCGGCCGAGCGCCACCAGGTGCCCGACGATGATTCCGGTGAGGGCGGCGAAGGCCCAGCCCACCGTCGAGCCGGGGAACAGGGCGTGGCCGTGGCGCACGGCGTCGACTATCCCGGCGGTGAGCACCACGGCGGCGCAGGCGACCACCACGGCCGGCAGTTGAGGGGTAAGGCCAGCAAGGGCCGTGGATCCGCGCGGCCGTGAGACCGGGGCGGCGCTCTCGGTCGGTTCCATTCCCGTCCCTCTCACAGCCGGCGGTGCCGATGCTTCGCGATGGTTCCCGTTGTCATGCCACCACGACTGAAATCTCACCACGCGGCCGTGCACGACAGGCGCACGTCTCAACAGTAGGTGGCGGAACGCATTCACGGGCAGCGCTCTACAGCTCTTGCCCGAATGCGACCCGGCCACCCTTATCCGTCTGCTATGCGCTGAACGGGTGACCTGTACCCGTCGTTCCTCTGAAGGAAAAGACGGCTTGTTCCCGTCGGATAAGCCTCTTGCCATTTGTTGGGTGTGCCCATCGTTGACGCCGCGTACGCCCCCTGCGTCACTCCTCTTGCGGCACTGCCGCCTCACGTGCCTCTTCGGGCCCCTGTTCGAGCAGGATGACAAACCCGTTCTCGTCCAGAACCGGCACCTTCAGCTGCATGGCCTTGTCGTACTTAGAACCAGGGTTGTCACCCACCACAACGAACGCAGTTTTCTTAGAAACAGAACCAGTCACTTTTGCACCACGGCTCTGGAGGGCTTCTTTTGCGCCATCCCGCGTATACCGCTCCAGCGTTCCGGTGACGACCACGGTGAGACCTTCGAGCGGGCGGGGGCCCTCGTCCTCTCCGGCGCCCTCCTCCTCCAGCCGTACTCCAGCGGCGGCCCACTTCCGCAGGATCTCCTCGTGCCACGGTTCGGCGAACCACTGCTTGAGGGAAGCCGCGATGATCGCCCCGACGCCATCGGTGGCGGCCAGCTGTTCTTCGGTCGCCTCCCTGATCCGGTCGATGGAACGGAACTCTCGGGCGAGTGCCTCGGCTGCCACCGGACCCACATGGCGGATGGACAGCCCCGTGAGCACCCGGGCGAGCGGACGCTCCTTGGCCGCCGCGATGTTCTCCAACATCCCGACGGCGTTCTTCTTCAACTCGCCCTTCTGGTTGGCGAAGACCGTGACGACCTTCTCCTCACCCGTCTGCGGGTCCCGCTTGGGCAGGCCGCTGTCCTGGTCGAGGACATACGCCTTGATGGGGAGTAGTTGATCGGCCGTCAGAGAGAAGAGGTCGCCCTCGTCCTGGAGCGGCGGGACACCCGGCTCCAGCGGCTTGGTCAGTGCGGCGGCGGCGACATAGCCGAAGTGCTCGATGTCGAGGCATTTGCGGCCGGCGAGGTAGAACAGCCGCTCGCGCAACTGGGCCGGGCAGGAGCGGGCGTTGGGACAGCGCAGATCGATGTCCCCTTCCTTCATCGGCTTCAGGGCGGTGCCGCATTCGGGGCACTCCGCAGGCATGACGAACTCCCGCTCACTGCCGTCCCGCAGGTCGACCACGGGGCCGAGGATCTCCGGAATGACATCGCCCGCCTTGCGCAGGACCACCGTGTCACCGATGAGGACGCCCTTGGCCTTGACCACTTCCTGGTTGTGCAGGGTGGCGAACTCCACCTCGGACCCGGCCACCTTGACCGGCTCCACCTGGGCATACGGGGTGACCCGGCCCGTGCGACCGACGCCGACGCGGATGTTGACGAGCTTGGTGTTGACCTCTTCTGGTGCGTACTTCCAGGCGATGGCCCAACGCGGGGCCCGCGCGGTGGAGCCGAGCCGACCCTGAAGGGGGATCTCGTCGAGCTTGACGACCACGCCGTCGATCTCGTGCTCCATGGAGTGGCGGTTCTCGCCGAAGTGCGCGATGAACTCCCGGACCCCGTCGAGGGAGTCCACCACCTTGTTGTGGCGGGCCGTGGGCAGACCCCACTCCCGCAGCAGGTCGTAGGCGTGGGAGAGGCAGTCGATGTCGAAGCCCGCTCGGGCCCCGATGCCATGGACCACCATGTGCAGCGGAAGGGTCGCGGTGACCCGGGGGTCCTTCTGACGCAGCGATCCGGAGGCCGAGTTGCGCGGGTTGGCGTACGGCTGCTCACCGGCTGCGACCCGGCGGGCGTTCAGCTCAAGGAACTCGTCCATCGGGAAGAAGACCTCGCCGCGGATCTCCACCAGCTCGGGGATGCGCTCGCCCTGCAACCGCTCCGGAATATCCGTGATGGTACGGATGTTCGGTGTGATGTCCTCACCGGTGCGGCCGTCCCCACGCGTCGCCGCCCGGGTGAGTCTGCCCTTCTCGTACGTGAGGTTCACGGCGAGCCCGTCGATCTTGAGCTCGCAGAGGAAGTGGAAGTTCTTGCTCCCCACTTCCCGCTCCACCCGCTCGGCCCAGGCGGCCAGCTCCGCCTCGTCGAAGGCGTTGTCCAGGGAGAGCATCCGCTCCCGGTGCTCGACCTTGGTCAGGTCCGTCTCGTAGTGCCCGGCGACCTTCTGGGTGGGCGAATCGGGCGTGCGCAGCGCCGGGTACTCCTCTTCGAGCGCCTCCAAGGAGCGCAGCAAGGTGTCGAACTCGCCGTCGCTGACGACGGGCTGGTCCTTCACGTAGTACCGGAAGCGGTGCTCCTCGATCTGCTCGGAGAGTTCGGCGTGCCGCTCGCGCGCCTGTACCGGCAGCTCCGCCGACGCCTCCGCCGGCAGTCCCGTCTGCTCTTCGCCAGCCACCGTCATGTCCTCCCGATTCCCAACACCCATTACTCAGGGTTATCTGCGAGTGATCTCGCGGCACGGACGCAGTGGGCGAGCGCCTCCCGTGCGTAAGCCGGGGATGCGCCGGCGAGACCGCATGCGGGAGTGACCACCAGGGACTGGGCTAGAGTCCCCGGGTTCAGCCCCAACCTGCGCCACAGCGTCCGTACACCCATGACGCTACCGCCCGGGTCTGACAATCCGGCGTCGGTGGGAGGTACGACTCCGACGAACAGCTTGGTGCCGCCTTCGACGGCCTCACCCAGTGGCTCCTCGTCACGCTCAGTCAAGAGCCCGAAGTCGAAGGAGAGGCCGGCGGCTCCGGCGCGCCGAAGCAGGGCGAAGGGGACGTCGGCGGCGCAGGAGTGCACGACCACCGTTTCGTCCGCGATCAGGTCACGCAGGGTGGACTCGACGAGTTGGCGGTCGACGGCGCGATGGGTGCGGTAGCCACTGGCGGAGCGGACCTGCCCCCGCAGTACGGCGGTCAGCGACGGCTCGTCGAGTTGGAGCACCACATCGGCGCCCGGCACTCGGCGGCGCACCTCGGCGAGGTGGGTGCGCAGCCCCTCGGCGAGTGAGGCGGCGAGGTCCCGGCAGGCGCCGGGGTCGGAGAGCGTGGATTCGCCGTTGCGCAGCTCCAGCGCTGCGGCGAGCGTCCAGGGGCCCACCACCTGGACCTTCAGCGGTCCTTCGTACCCCTGGGTGTGCTCCTCCAGGGCGTCGAGGTCCTCGCCGAGCCAGGAGCGGGCGCGCCGGGTTTCCCGCCCGGGCCGGTCGCTGATCCGCCAGCCGCTCGGCTCGACGTGCCCGTACAGCTCGACGAGCAGTCCGATGCTGCGCCCGATCATGTCGGCGCCAGGCCCGCGGGCGGGCAGTTCGGGCAGGTGGGGGAAGGCTTCGAAGGAACCGGTGACGGTCTTCGCGGCCTCGCGGGCGTCCGTCCCGGGCATGGATCCGACACCCGTGGCAGGACCCCAGCTGAACTCGTGCTTCTCGCTCTTCTGGCTCACCCGGGAAGGGTACGTCCCGGGCGGTGGGCACCGGTGCCCGCCCGGGCGGTCGAGCACCCGTCCCATCGAGGGCCGCCCGCGGTGGAACGGGCCTCGCCCGGACTCTCAGCGGCCGGGGCGCACGCTCAGATCGGTGATCTCGGCATCCCGCGGCAGGTCGATCGCCGTCACGACGGTCGTCGCGACCGACTCGGGGTCGATCCACTGGGACGGGTCGTACTCCTTGCCCTCCTGGGAGTGCACCTTGGCCTGCATGGGGCTAGCGGTCCGCCCCGGATAGACGGAGGTGACCCGTACTCCGTGTTCGTGCTCCTCCTGGCGCAGGGAGTCGGCGAGCGCCTTGAGCCCGTGCTTGGAGGCCGCGTACACGCCCCACTCGGGGCTCGCCCGGAGTCCGGCGCCGGAGTTGATGAAGACGACGTGCCCCCGGGAAACGCGCAGTTGGGGCAGCAGGAGGCGGGTCAGCTCGGCGGGGGAGATCAGATTGGCGTTGAGCTGCTGGTGCCAGGTCTTCGGGCGCATCTCGGCGATCGGGCCGAGGTCGACGATGCCTGCGACGTGCACCAGCGAGTCGAGCCGGTCGGGCATCGGCTGGTGGGAGAAGGCCCAGGAGATCCGGTCGGGGTCGGCCAGGTCGGCGACGAGGGTGCGCGCCCCGGGGTGGGCGGCGGCGAGTTCCTTGGCGCGGCCGGCGTCGCGCGCCAGCAGGATGAGGTCGTCGCCGCGTGCGTGGAGCCTGCGGGTGACGGCCTCGCCGATGCCCGAGCCCGCGCCGGTGATCAGATGAGTAGCCATGCGGACATGCTCGCACCCTCCTCGCGGGCTACTGCACGCCGGCCGATTCCTCCAGATAGGCGAGGGCGGACACGCCGTCCTCGGCGAAGAAGACGAGATCGGTGAGGGGCAGCGTGAGGAAGCCCTCGGCGTCCATCCGCCGGAACTGGGCCTTGAGCCCGTCGTAGAAGCCGGCGGTGTTGAGCAGGACGACCGGTTTGGTGTGGTGGCCGTGCTTCTTCAGTTCCAGGATCTCGGTGGCCTCGTCGAGCGTCCCGGTGCCTCCCACCATGATCACGACGGCGTCGGCCTTGGCGAGGAGCAGCGCCTTGCGTTCGGCGAGGTCCTTGGCGATCACCATCTCGTCGACGTCGGCGCGGGCCAGGGTGTGCAGGAACTCGACCGAGATCCCGACCAGGCGTCCGCCCGTCTCCCGCACCCCGTCGGCGACGACCTTCATCAGCCCCGTCTCGGAGCCGCCCCAGACCAGGGTGTGGCCGCCTTTGCCGAGGAGTTCGGCGAACTCGCGGGCCGGGCGCGTGTAGCGCTCGTCGAGGTCGGCGGCGGAGAGGAATACGCAGATGTCCATGGGACCACCGTAGGGGGCGCGACGAAGGTGCTGGAGGGCTTCAACTCCCCCCACGTAGGTGATGCGTAAACTTTTCATATTTCAATGGAATGTGCCGCAGAAAATCTCGCACACGAGCGATGAGTTGTCCCACGGCCGACGGTCAGCCCTCTTATGAAGAAGACGAGCCCGACGCTGGGCAAGGTCCACTCCCGGGACGGCACCCCGATCGCCTACGAGCAGCGCGGCGAGGGCCCGCCCCTGATCCTGGTCGGCGGCGCCCTGTGCACGGGAGCGACGGACGCCCCGCTCGCCGAACTCCTCGCTCCGCACTTCACCGTCGTCACCTACGACCGCCGCGGCAGGGGCGCGAGCGGCGCCGGTGGGCGGTACACCGTGGAACGCGAGGTCGAGGACCTCGCCGCGGTGATCGAGGAGTCGGGCACCGATGTCTGTGTCCACGGCACGTCGTCCGGCGGTGGACTGGCCTTGCGAGCCGCCGCGGCCGGGCTGCCCATCACCCAGCTCTCGGTGTACGAACCGCCCTACAGCCCGGCCGCCCGTGTGGACCAGAAACCGGCCCCCTATGTGGCGCTCCTGGACGAACTGCTGGCGAGGGGCGAGCGGGGAGAGGCCCTCGCCGTCTTCCTCACCGAGGCGGGCATGCCGTCCGAGACCATCGCGAACATGCGTCGGGCACCCCTGTGGTCCGCCTTGGAAGCGGTCGCCCACACCCTGCCCCACGACCACGCGGTGATGGGGAACGGCACGGTACCGACGGCCCTGCTGAAGGGCGTCGGCATCCCGGTGATGGTGGTGGACGGCGGCGCCAGCCCGCCCTGGATGCGGGAGGCAGCCGCCCTGGTCTCCCGGGCCCTGCCCCGGGGCAGACACCGCACGCTGACCGGCCAGACCCACGAGGTGGCCCCGCATGTACTGGCCCCGGTGCTGGAGGACTTCTTCACGACCTGAGCGACCGGCGTTTCCCCTCCCACGGCGGCGGGCCGTCCGCCGCCGCCCTGGGCTGCCCGTGCCGCTGGTACCAGGGCTCAGGCCAGCGAGACCGACGCCTTACGGGTCGCGGAGATCGTCGCCGAGCCCACCACGCGGGTGCCGTCGTACAGCACGATCGCCTGGCCGGGAGCGACGCCCCGCACCGGTTCGGTGAAGTGGACCGTCAGCTCATCGCCGTCGAGCGAGGCCGTCACCTCGGTCTCGCCGCCGTGGGCGCGCAGCTGCGCGGTGTACGTGCCCGGTCCGGTGGGAGCCGTTCCGCACCAGCGCGGCCTGATGGCCGTGAGCTCGGTGACGTCGAGCGCCTCGACGGGCCCGACCGTCACGGTGTTGTTGACCGGGGAGATGTCCAGGACATAGCGCGGCTTGCCGTCAGGCGCGGGGTGCCCGATCCGCAGGCCCTTGCGCTGGCCGATCGTGAAGCCGAAGGCGCCGTCATGGGTGCCGAGCTTGGCGCCGGACTCATCGAGGATGTCGCCCTCTGCCGTGCCGAGGCGTCCCGCGAGGAAGCCCTGCGTATCACCGTCGGCGATAAAGCAGATGTCATGGCTGTCCGGCTTCTTGGCGACCGCGAGACCGCGCCGCTCCGCCTCCGCCCGGATCTCACCCTTGGTGGTGAGGGTGTCCCCCAGCGGGAACATCGCATGGGCGAGCTGGCGCTCGTCGAGCACACCGAGGACGTACGACTGGTCCTTGGCCATATCGCTGGCCCGGTGCAGTTCGCGGCTGCCGTCCGCCGCCAGCACGACCGTCGCGTAGTGGCCGGTGCAGACAGCGTCGAAGCCGAGGGCGAGCGCCTTGTCCAGCAGCGCCGCGAACTTGATCTTCTCGTTGCAGCGCAGACAGGGGTTCGGGGTGCGGCCGGCCTCGTACTCGGCGATGAAGTCCTCGACCACGTCCTCACGGAAGCGCTCGGCGAGGTCCCACACATAGAAGGGGATGCCGATGATGTCCGCGGCGCGGCGGGCGTCGCGTGAGTCCTCGATGGTGCAACAGCCGCGCGCACCCGTACGGAAGGACTGCGGGTTCGCGGAGAGGGCCAGGTGCACTCCCGTCACATCGTGTCCGGCCTCGGCGGCGCGGGCGGCGGCAACGGCGGAGTCCACTCCGCCCGACATGGCGGCGAGGACACGAAGGGGGCGCTGGGATGTCTGAGTCATAGCCCTACCAGGGTACGGGCCCCGGGAACCGGGGAGTCGCGGATATACGTTGA
The DNA here is from genome assembly GCF_042753785.1 of Streptomyces sp. NPDC059256. Classification (NCBI taxonomy): domain Bacteria; kingdom Bacillati; phylum Actinomycetota; class Actinomycetes; order Kitasatosporales; family Streptomycetaceae; genus Streptomyces; species Streptomyces sp. NPDC059256. The sequence goes on from NZ_JBHYZO010000001.1 coordinate 257,332, forward strand.
ACAGCTCATGGGGAGCGATGCACAACGTGGTAGACGCAAGGCGGCCCGGCCGAGGATCGGCAGGCGGGGCATGCTCATCGGTGGTGTGGCCGCGGCGCTGGGCGGCGGCGGATGGCTGGCGCAGGACGAGCTGAGGCGGCTGTGGTGGCAGGTGCCGGGGATGACCAAACCGCGCAAGGAGGGTGAGCTGGACCACCCCGGGGCGGAGTGGACGGCGGCGTCCCGGGCGAACTGGCGGCTGGCGGACCGCCCCGACGACTACCGCATCGACCGTGTGATCATCCATGTCGTCCAGGGGAGCTACCCCACCGCTCTGAAGGTCTTCAAGAACCCGGGCCACGGCGCGGCCACGCACTACGTCGTGCGCAAGGACGGTCATGTCGCCCAGATGATCCGGGAGCTCGACGTGGCCTTCCACGCCGGCAACCGGGATTTCAACGAGCGGAGCATAGGCATCGAGCACGAGGGCTTCGTGGACCGTCCGCAGGACTTCACGGACGCGATGTACCGCAGTTCGGCGAAGCTGACGGCCGGCATCTGCGCGCGCTACGACCTACCGGTGGACCGCGAGCACATCATCGGCCATGTGGAGGTGCCGGGCACGGACCACACGGACCCCGGGCCGCACTGGGACTGGGACCGGTACATCGACCTGGTCAAGCGCGCCCGGACGGCTCCGAAGGCCGACGGCAAGGCCGTGTGACGGTCGCCGTCGAGAACGGCGGCGACCCCGGCCGCACGAGCGTGAGCTTCAGCTGAGACCTGCCGTACGGGCCCGTTCCACGGCGGGTCCGATCGCCCGGGCGACCGCGTCCACATCGGCCCGGGTGGAGGTGTGCCCGAGGCTGAAGCGCAGGGTGCCCCGGGCGAGGTCCGGATCGGTGCCCGTGGCGAGCAGCACATGGCTCGGCTGTGCCACACCCGCCGTACACGCCGACCCCGTCGAACACTCGATGCCCTGGGCGTCGAGCAGGAGCAGCAGGGAGTCGCCCTCGCAGCCGGGGAACGTGAAGTGGGCGTTGGCCGGGAGCCGGTCGTCCGGATCGCCGCCGAGGATCGCGTCCGGGACCGCCGTCCGTACGGCGTGCACCAGATCGTCGCGCAGGGCGCCGACCTCACGGGCGAACTCCTTGTGGCGTTCGGCGGCGAGCCGGCCCGCGACGGCGAAGGAGGCGATCGCCGGGGCGTCCAGCGTCCCGGACCGCACATGGCGCTCCTGCCCGCCGCCGTGGAGCACGGGGACCGGCGTGTACTCCCGGCCGAGCAACAGCGCACCGATGCCGTAGGGGCCGCCGATCTTGTGTGCGGAGACCGTCATCGCGGCGAGGCCCGAGGCGGCGAAGTCGACCTCGGTCTGCCCGAACGCCTGGACGGCGTCGGAGTGCAGGGGGACGCCGAACTCGGCGGCCACGGCCGCGAGCTCCTTGATCGGCATGATGGTGCCGATCTCGTTGTTCGCCCACATCACGGTGGCGAGGGCGACGGATTCGGGGTCGCGTCCGATGGCTTCGCGCAGGGCATCGGGGTGCACCCGCCCGTAGGCGTCGACGGGGAGGTACTCGACGCTCGCCCCCTCGTGCTCACCGAGCCACTCGACCGCGTCCAGCACCGCGTGGTGTTCGACCGGGCTGGCGAGGACTCTGGTCCGGGCGGGGTCGGCGTCCCGGCGCTGCCAGTACAGGCCCTTGACCGCGAGATTGTCCGCTTCCGTACCGCCCGAGGTGAACACCACCTCACTGGGTCGGGCGCCGAGTGCCTCGGCGAGCGTCTCCCGGGCCTCTTCGACCGTACGGCGGGCACGGCGGCCCGCTCCGTGCAGTGCAGAGGCATTGCCGGTGACGGTGAGCTGCGCGGTCATCGCGTCGATGGCCTCCGGCAGCATCGGAGTCGTCGCAGCGTGATCGAGGTATGCCATGGTGGCCACGATTCTACGAGGCCGGGGTGGAGCCCTGATGCGGCGCATACGTGTTCAAGCCGCACGGGACTCGCCGGACGCGGGCGATGACCCCGGTGACCGGCCCGCGAAGTGGTGGACGACCCTCGCGCCGGAGCGTCCCTCCCGGCGCGTGCCGAACCGGAATCCGGCGTCCGGGGCGACCGGATTCCGGCGCATGCCCACTGGATGTCGGTGTCCGGGCGAGGGACGACCCGAGGCGGTGGGATCTGGGGATCTGTGGGTCTGGGGATCTGTGGCTCTGGTGGGTCTGGTGGGTCTGAGCTCAGCGGGAGGTCTTGGCCAGCTGCCGTGACTGGGCGACGAGGCGGTCCTGGCTGTCCCAGACCTCCGCGTCCTCCTCCAGGAAGCCGCCGGCGAGGTTGCGCGTGGTGATCGCCACCCGCAGCGGGCCGGGTGCCGGGCGGGCCCGGACGTGGGTGGTGAGTTCCACCGTGGGCGTCCATCCCTTGAGCCCGAGTTCGAAGGCGGTGGGCGGCAGGGCGTCCACGGTCAGCAGCAGCGACAGCGGGTCGGCGTCACGACCGTCCGCGAGCGCGAACCAACCGCGCATCTCCCCCTTGCCCGAGGGTGCGCCGACGGCCCAGCCCACGGTTGCCGGGTCGAGCCGGATGTCGAGGCGCTCCAGGATCTCCGAGCTGCCGGAGATGGCCGGCACCGGCCCGTCGGATGCGCCCAGACAGTGTTCGTAGGCGGGCATGGCCGGCGCGGTGGCGGACGTCCGCACCTCGTCGGAGAGTCCGTCCAGGTCGCCGTAGGTCGCCAGCACCCTGATGCGTTCGACCTCGGTGCCGTCCTCGTCCCGCTGGATCAGGGACGCCTGGCCGGTGGAGAGCGTCCGGCCGGTCCGCAGGGTCTCGGTGCGGATGGTGGCGGGACCGGGTCGGGAAGCGCTCAGATAGTGGGCCGAGACGCTGAAGGGGTCGGGGTGGTCCAGCGCGTCGCCCAGTGCCCGGCCGAGCAGGGCCAGCAGATAGCCGCCGTTGATGGCGCGGATGATCGTCCAGCCGGGCGAGAGGAAGGCGTCGTAGACGCCGGGGGCGCGAAGGGTGACGGCGGTGTCCCGGTCGAACTCGCTGTCGCCGATGGATGCCTGTACTGCCTGTGCCATGACGGCACCGTACAACAATGAACTACTAAGCGGTAGCTTTCCCTTGGGTCCTGAGCGGGATCTCACGGCACTTGACCGCGGGGCCCGCGGCGGGTGCGACGCCCGGGCTCAGACCTCCTCCGCCGCGGACGAGCGCCGGTTCCAGGCCCGCGGGGCACGCCAGTGGAAGCGCAGGGCCAGCAGCCGCAGCGAGAAGGCCGTCACCACGGCGAGCACGGTCGTGAGCGTGTTCAGCACCTCCCAGCGAATGCAGAGCACCACCATCGTGGCCCCGACGATGGCCGGAACGGCATAGAGGTCACGGTCCCAGCGCAGCAGGGACGGGACCTCGTTGGCCAGCACATCCCGGAGCACTCCGCCGCCCACGGCCGTGGCGAGCCCGAGCACCGCGGACGAGGTCAGCCCCAGACCGTACTCGTACGCCTTGATCGTGCCGGTGACGCAGAACAGTCCCAGGCCCGCCGCGTCGAAGACGTTGACCCCCAGTTGGATGCTCTCGACCTCGGGGTGGAGGAAGAACACCAACGCCGTCGCGACCAGCGGCATCAGGAAGTAACCGAGGTCGGTGAAGGCGGCCGGAGGCACCGCCCCGATCATCAGGTCGCGAAACAGCCCTCCGCCCAGCGCGGTCACCTCGGCGAGCACGGCGATGCCGAAGACGTCGAAGTTCTTGCGTACCGCGAGGAGTGCGCCGGAGATCGCGAAGACGAAGATTCCGGCGAGGTCGAGCGCATGCTGGACGGAAGGGGAGAAGAGTTCATGGAGCACCGGACGATTGTGCCGGTCTACTCCGCGGCGGCGCCTCCCGACGGCTTCCGGGTACTCCCGCGTGGAGCGCGCCCGGGATCCGATGGCTGCTCACGCTCGGACGGAACGTCGGTCTGCGTCCCGGCGGAATCGGAGCCGGCAGGCGCGAGCGAGACCACGTCGACCGCCTTCCGCGCCGACTCCAGCACCTCTTCGTCCGGCACCCGGTCCGGCGCGTTCTCCGGATGGTGGCACGCCACCGACTGCCCCGGTCGAAGCGCCACCAACGGCGGCTCGGTCCGGACGCACACATCGGTCGCCTTCCAGCACCGGGTGTGAAAGCGGCAACCCTGCGGTGGCGAGATGGGAGACGGTACGTCCCCCTTGAGCAGGATGCGTTCGCTCTTGGTCCCCCGGCGCCTGGGGTCGGGCACGGGAACCGCCGACAGCAGCGCCTTGGTGTACGGGTGCAGGGGCGTCTCGTAGAGCGAGGTGCGGTCCGCCAGCTCCACGATCTTTCCGAGGTACATGACCGCGATCCGGTCGGACACATGGCGGATCACCGAGAGGTCATGGGCGATGATCACATAGGTGAGCCCCAGCTCGTCCTGGAGGTCGTCGAGCAGATTGACCACCTGCGCCTGGATGGAGACATCGAGCGCGGAGACCGGTTCGTCCGCCACCACCAGCTTGGGCTTGAGCGCCAGTGCCCGTGCGATGCCGATGCGCTGGCGCTGACCGCCGGAGAACTCGTGCGGATAGCGGTTGTAGTGCTCCGGGTTGAGACCCACGAGCTCCAGCAGCCGCTGCACCTCCTTCTTGATCCCGCCGTCCGGGGTGATGCCCTGGAGTTTGAAGGGCGCGGAGACGATCGTGCCGATCGTGTGCCGGGGATTGAGCGAGGAGTACGGATCCTGGAAGATCATCTGCACATCGCGCCGCAGGGGGCGCATCGCTCCCACTCCCAGGTGGGTAATGTCGTGCCCCTGGAAGGTGATCCTTCCGGCGGTCGGTTCCAGCAGACGGGTGATCAGCCGGCCCATGGTCGACTTGCCACAGCCCGACTCCCCCACCACTCCCAGGGTCTCTCCCGGCCGTACGTCGAAGGTCAGTCCGTCGACCGCCTGCACGGCCGCGGTCTGCCGCCTGAGCAGCCCCTCCCGAATGGGGAAGTGCTTGACCAGCCCGTCCACGCTCAACAGCGCATCGGAAGCGCTCTGCTGCTGGGGAATCTTCACGTCGTCGCTCACAGCCGGGGCGCAATCTCTTCGGTCCAGATCCGGGTCCGCTGTTCCTGCGGCAGATGACAGGCGGAGAAGTGCCCGTCGGACACCTGCTGGAGTTCGGGGCGTACGGTGCGCGTCACCTGGTCCTTCGGCAGGTCCGCGTAGGGGCACCGCGGATGGAAGGCACAGCCTTGCGGAAGGTTGATCAGGCTGGGCGGGGACCCCTTCACGGGTACGAGCCGCTCGGCGTGGTCACGGTCGATGCGTGGCATGGAACCCAGCAGCCCCCAGGTATAGGGGTGTTGGGGCTCGTAGAAGACCTGTTCCGCAGGTCCGCGCTCCACACAGCGCCCGCCGTACATGACCAGGATGTCGTCCGCGAGTTCCGCGACCACCCCCAGATCGTGGGTGATGACGATGACCGCGGAACCGAACTCCCGCTGGAGGTCGCGGATCAGATCGAGGATCTGGGCCTGCACGGTCACGTCGAGCGCGGTCGTCGGCTCATCGGCGATCAGCAGTTCGGGGTTGTTGACCAGCGCCATCGCGATCATCGCGCGCTGGCGCATCCCCCCGGAGAACTCGTGCGGATAGCTGTCCACCCGCTGATCGGGCTGGGGGATGCCGACCCGGTCGAGGAGTTCGATCGCGCGCTTGCGGGCGGTCTTCTTGTCGGTGTCGTGGTGCACCCGGTACGCCTCCACGATCTGGCGACCGATCGTGAAGTAGGGGTGCAGCGCGGACAGCGGGTCCTGGAAGATCATCGCCATGTCCCGGCCGCGGAGCCTGCGGACCTCGTCCGGGTCGGCGCCGAGCAGTTCCTTGCCGTCCAACCAGACCTCGCCGGAGATCTGCGCCTTGCGACGGCCGTACTGACCGGCGGTGTGCAGGCCCATGATGCCGAGCGAGGTCACGGACTTCCCGGAGCCGGACTCACCGACGATGCCGAGCGTCTTGCCCTTCTCCAGCCGGAAGCTGAGGCCGTCGACGGACTTCACCAGCCCGTCGTCCGTGGGGAAGTGCACGCGCAGATCGCGCACTTCGAGGAAGGCCGTCGGTGCGGGCGAGCCCGCCGCCGCGACCTCGCCGGGGGCCTTGCCGAAAGAGGCGGGCCCTGTGGTGCGGGCGCTGTTCATCCGATCCTCACTCGTGGGTCGACGATGGCGTACAACAGGTCCACCACGAGGTTCGCGACACAGATGAACAGGGCCGCGAAGAGGGTGACGCCGAGGATCAGCGGAAGGTCCTTGCCCTCGATGGAGTCGATGGCGAGACGCCCTAGCCCGGGCAGGCTGTAGGTGGACTCGGTGAGCACCGCCCCGCCCAGCAGTGCCCCGAGGTCCAGCCCCAGGAGCGTGAGCACGGGAGTCCACGTGGAGCGCATCGCGTGCCGACCGATGACGACCCGCTCGGTCAGGCCCTTGGCGCGGGCGGTGCGGATGTAGTCCTCGCCCAGGATCTCCAGCATGGTGGCGCGGGTCAGCCTCGCGTACATGGCCGCGTACAGCAGGGCGAGGGTGATCCACGGCAGGATCAGGGTCTGGAACCACTGGGCCGGATCCTCTTCGACCGGAGCGTACTCACCGCTGATCCAGTCGAGTTGGTAGCTGAAGATCGCGAGCGAGATCAGTCCGGTGAAGTAGATCGGCAGGGAGACACCGGCCAGGGCGACGGTCATGGCCGCCCGGTCCCACAGGGTGCCGCGGCGCAGCGCCGAGACGACGCCCGCCGCCACTCCTCCGACCACCCACAGGACACAGGCCCCGGCGGCGAGCGACAGAGTGACCGGGATGGCCTCGGTCAACTGCGGCCAGACCTCCTGCTCGGTGCGGAAGGAGTATCCGAAGCAGGGCGCCGGGCACTTGGTGACGTCCGAGCCGTTGGTGTACTCGCGCCCGGCGACCAGGCCCTGGAGGAAGTTCCAGAACTGTACGAGCACCGGATCGGACAGCCCGAGCTTCTGTCGGATGCCCTCGATGGCGGCGGGGTCCGTCTGCTTCCCGGCGAAGAGGTACGCCGGATCGGAACCCGCCCACTTCGGGAGTACGAAGAAGATGACGAAGGTCGTCAGGGTGACGACCATCAGCATCATGGCGACGGCGAACAAGCGCCGGATGACGTAAGCAAGCACTGTGCGCGGCCCGGCGACGACCCGGGGCGCCGGAGCAGGCTCCGGTCCTCCAGATCGCCACCCGAGGCCATCACCTGCCCTTCGGGCTTGGCGGGTTGGGCGATGGTGGGGTGTGACGCTCTCGCGGGGTTGCCGGTGCGGACGGGAGGAGTTGGACGGCCCGTCCGCACCGATGGGCCGGCGGCTGCCGGCGATTGACCCCTCGTACGGATCGCACGGGCTCACTGACGCCCCGGATCCGCACGAGGGATGCGGGCTGCTACTTGACGACGCCCAGCGAGACGTAGTCGTAGCGACCGTTGTACGCGGCCGACGAGTAGGCGTTCGTCAGTCGCGAGCTGCGCCAGGTGAAGTTCTTCTCGTAGATGAAGGGCATCTGGACGGCGAGGTCCGCCACCGCGTGGTTCATCTGCTGGTAGATGGTGGCCGCCTTGCCGGGGTCGGTCTCCTTCAGCGCGTCGTCGAAGAACTTGTTGATCTTCGGGTCATTGGTCTCGGAGACGTTGTAGTTGCCGTTCGGGGCGATGAACCGGCCGTCGACCAACGGCTGGGAGAAGCCCTGCCCGGTCGGGAAGTCCGGGCCCCAGCCCGTCATGACCAGACCCAGTCCGCGCTGCTTCACCACGGCGGGCGAGCCGGTGATGCTGGAGGACTCGGCGCCGTCGATGGACTCCACCTCGGTCTTGATGCCGACGGCGCGGAGGGACTGCTGGAGCGCCTCGGCGGTCTGCACCTCGCCCGGGTTGTTGCTGCGGGCGCTGATGGTGGTGGAGAAGCCGTTCGGCTTGCCGCACGCCTTCAGCGCCGCCTTGGCCTTGGCCGTGTCGGGCTTGCCCTTGCGGGCCAGGATGCCGTACGGGTCGTAGTCGTCCGAGCCCTTGATGGACTTCGGCAGCATGTTGGTGGCGATCTCGCCGCCCGCGTCAGGGCCACCGCGCACCGTCTGCATCGACTGGTAGTCGGCGGCGTAGATGACGGCCTTGCGGCACTCGACGTTGTTGAAGGGGGCCACCTTGGTGGCGATGTCGACGTAGCGGATGAAGCTGGTCTCGATGTTGTCGAGGTTGGCCTTGTGCTTGGTGAGCGCCTTGGTGCGGCCCGCCTGGCCCATGCCGGTGGCGTTCAGGTCGAGGTCGTACTCGCCCTTGATCAGCAGCTCGTCGATCGCCTCGATGTTGGAGTTGATCGTGACCGTGATCTTGTCGGGAAGTGCGGCCCTGATCTGGTCGGAGGCACGCTGCCACTTGTCGTTGCGGACGAGCACCGCCCCCTTCTTGGGGGTGTACGACTCGAACTTGTACGGGCCCGAGGAGAACGGCTTCAACTGGTACTTGCCCGCCGTGTCCTTCTCCTTCTTCACCGGGGAGCCGGACGGCATGGCGAGCATCTGCTCGAAGTCACCGTTGGGTGCGGCCAGGTTGAAGACGATCGTCTTGTCGTCCGGCGTCTGGATCGCCTTCAGCCCCAGCTTGTCCGGGGTGGTGTCCTTGTAGGGACCCTTGTACTCGCCCTTGGGGTCGAGCACCTGCCGCAGATAGCTGGGCCCGCCGGTGATGACGTCGGTCGCCCAGGTGCGCTGGATGCCGTACTTGATGTCCTTGGAGGTGATCGGCGTACCGTCCTCCCAGGCGATGCCCTCGCGCAGCCGGTACGTGTACGTCTTGCCGTCGTTGGAGATCTCGCCCTTGGCCTGGGCCAGGTCCGGCACCAGTTCGGCGCTCGCCTGGCCGGGCTTGGGCGCGTAGGAGATCAACTGACGAGCGTAGAACCGGGAGAAGTCCCAGGCCATTCCGTAGTACTGGCGCTGTGGATCGGTGGAGTCGAAGTCCTGCTTGCCGATGAACTTCAGCGTGCCGCCCTGCTTGGTGGACGGATTGGCGATGCCCTTGGCACCGGCGTTGTAGCCGGCCGCCTTGCCGTCGCCCTCACCGTCCTTGGAGCCGCCTCCGCCGCAGGCCGCGGTGGCCGTGAGGGCGGCCACCACCAGCGCCGCTCCGGCGATGCGCTGGGTCCGCGACGAACGTAGGGGTGTCATAGTCCTGCAACCTCCGAGGTAGCGCGGCCCCCGCCGTCTGCCGGGGAACCGTGGGGAGCCGCCTGACCGCTGTGGCAGGGGCAGTTCAGTTGTCCGCTCAGTTGTCCGCGGCCCGGGCCGGGCCGAAGGCTGCGGGGTGCGGGGGGGTGCGTCCTTCGACGCCTCCCCGCGCGGGGAGCCGGGGCCGAGGGTGCCGGACCCGTGGGGCGTGGGGTCAGCGGGATCCCTTGGGGTCGAGCGCGTCCCGTACGCCGTCCCCGAAGAGGTTGAAGGCGAGCACGGTGATGAAGATCGCCATCCCGGGGACGATCATGAACGTCGGATTGGACTCGTAGGTGTCCACCGCCTTGGAGAGCATCTGCCCCCAGGACGCGGTCGGCGGGCGCACACCGGCGCCGAGGTAGCTCAGCGCGGCCTCGGTGAGGATGTTGGTCGGGATCATCAGCGTCGTGTAGACGGTGATCGGAGCCACCAGGTTCGGCAGCAACTCCTTGAAGAGCACATAGCGCCGGCCGGCGCCCAGGCTGCGGGCGGCCTCGACGTACTCCTTCTCCCGCAGCGAGAGCGTCTGGCCGCGGACGATGCGACCGATGTAGGGCCATCCGAAGAAGCCGATGACCGCGACCAGGATCGCGATGCGGACGGTGCTTCCGGTCATCCCGAGCAGGTTGTTGGGAAGCACCGAGACCAGACAGATGATGAACAGGAGCTGCGGGAATGCGAGCAGCATGTCCATCACCCGGCTGATGAGCGAGTCCGCCCAGCCTCCGAAGTACCCCGCGACGATGCCCAGCACGGTACCGAGGAGCACGGCGACCACGGCGGAGAGGAACGCCACGAGCAGGGAGATCCGGGCGCCGTAGACGACGCGGCTGAAGACGTCGCGACCGTTGTTGGGTTCGACTCCCAGCAGGTGTTCGGAGCTGATGCCGCCGAACGCGCCGTGCGGGGTGCCGAACAGCGGGTTGATCTTGTCCTGGTGGAACTCGTTCGGCGGATGCCCGAACAGGCTCACGATCAGCGGTGCGAAGACCGCGGTGAGCACCAGGAGGATGACAACGATGCCGCCTGCCAGGGCGAGCCGATCGCGCTTCAGACGGGTCCAGGCGATCTGACCCAGGGACCGGCCCTGGACCCGGGGAGCGGCGACAGCCGTGACATCGGCGGGCGGGGTTTCCTCCGCTTGCGCACTGGTGCCGTGCAGTGGTGCCGTCATCGTGGTGGGGACCCCTCTCGACCGGCGCTGACCGGCCCGTACCCGCCGCGCTAGCGGCTTCGTTCACAACATCTGGTGCGTGGTGGAGCCGGGGTACGGAAAGTGCGGATGCGGCGCTCCGTACGCGAGGGCGAATTTGCCCTTGGAGCGGGAGTCTTCAATGGTCGCGCGATCAGCCGCCAGCCCTCCCGGGGAATGTTTGCTCAAACGTGATGCGCTGGCGTAACCCGTTATCCGGACGTCGGCACCGACTGAGCGGTCCATCAAATCCCATGATTACGCACATAGTTGGTAGAGATCCCGCCATGTGGACGGAGTGGAGTCATTGGGATGGAGCGGAAGGGAACACCCGAGAGAGCGCTTTCAGGGCAGGTTCGAACAGCACACTAGGAAGAGAGAGATTGGCTTTGATTCCCCTTATGCCGAGAAAATCACGCCATCAGGGCAGGAAAGGTTTGCGGAAGCGACGATCTGTGAAGGTGTCATGGACCTGCGGTTAAGCTCCCGCGAAGGTCACATACATCGACCAGTCCCGGCCACCTGGCACACGGCGTTGCGGTCGTGGCTCATCGGGATTGGCTGGATGTATGGGGTGGCGAGAAGCGCATCACGAGCTCCCCTGACACCGAGACCGTCGGACGTCAGACAGCCCGGGACAGCCCGCGGAAAGAGATCAGGCCAATGCGCTGCCGAGAGGCATGGACCGGCCAACACGCTTCATTCGGGGAGAAGTCCAGGACGGAATCCGGGACAAAAACGGCGCCCTGCGCACGCTCGTACGGGTTCCGGCAGACGGCTCAGCGAGCCTGCGGCGGATAGCCGTAACCGACGGGCGCCGGCCCCGCGCCATGGGCGTCGCGGTCGTAGAAGGGCCGGGCATTGGCCCGCAGCCACATCGTCACCGGGTTGTACTCGTCGGACATGGCGACCGTCGACACCGGTAGGCCGTCGGGCACCGCCGCGATCGACTGCTGCATCATCGCCCGCACCGCGTCCACCGACTGCCTGCTGGTGTCGTACAGATCGAGACCGATGGCGAGGTAGGGAGCGCCCAGCGCGGGTTGCACCCACACCCGGCGCAACGAGCGGATGGGCGCCGTCCGGTGGGCGTTCTGGGAGAGCAGGGCGTAGAAGTGCGGAATCTCGACCGCGGGGTCGGAGAGCCGCAACGGGCCTGCGGGCATCCGGTCGAGACCGGTGGCGATCCGCCGAAGGTCCGGCCAGGGGATGCCGACGCCCCCGCCGGGGGCATGGGGGTTGAGCCAGATTCCCGCGCGCCCCGGGTAGAGGGCGCGGGCGATGTCGATCCCGCCGACGACCTCGTGGGAGCGGTTCCATCCGGAGGCGGCCAGTTCCTGGGCCGAGGTGACGCAGGGGGCGTAGCCGACGCCGTCGATCTCCATGGAGCCGTACTGCGCGTCGTGGGAGCCGGGGGTGCCCTGCCAGAGCAACATCCAGACCCGCCCCTGTCCGGGGTCGGCCAGTGCCTTCAGCAGTCCCTCATACGCATCGAAGCGTCCGGGGATCACCTGGCGCAGCATGTGCTCGACGTGTCCGGCCGCCGCGGTGCCTGACGCGCTCACCCTGGTCCCCGCCCCTCATCTTCGACTGACGATCCGGCACGGCCTCCGCATCGGCGGGAGGCGGGGCCAGACGTCCAGCTTAATCTGCCCCGCCGACACTGACTTGACCGCGGCGGCTAGTAGTCGTCCCGTCGGTAGAACGGACGCACCTTGGTCAGCATCCAGTCGACGACGGGGTCCTGCGTCGCGTCCAGGAGTACGAGGTTGACCGGCCAGCCGACCTGGACCCGGCCCAGCGCCCGACCCAGCGCGTCCAGCGGGGCGCTGTCGGTGGCTTCGAGCACTCCCGGGACCGCGAGTTGGACACCGATGAACAGCGAGGGCGGGTCGCCCTCGACGGAGGCGAGCGCCCGTCGTGCGGAGAGGACGTCGCCCAGCGCTTGGAACTCGGCGGCTGCCGCGGCCAGGAAGTCGACCGGATCCTCCTGCCAGTCCGGTTCGAACAGTCGCACCCGGCCGCCCGCGGCCGGCCCGTCGAGGTGAGTTCGGCCGGTGCGGCAGAGTTCGGCGACGGCGGGCGGCGGGAAGGGCGCGCCCACCGTGCCCCCGGGGTTGACGGCGATGCCCAGCTGGGGGGCGAGCCCGCGGGCGAAGTCCCGGGCGGGGGCGACGGTGAAGGACATATGGCTGCCGACGCAGTTGAGGAACTGCTCCTCGGAGCTGAAGACGGGCACGAACGCTGCGCCGTCCAACTCCATCGTGGGGAGGTCGAGGTCGCGGCTGTCCGGTGAGCCGCCGTTCGGAAGGGGGACCCACAGGGAACTACGGCCGAGCACCTCGACCAGCCTGGCGCCCGCGCCGGGGGTGTCCAGGGAGGCGGCGAGTGCCTCTTCCAACTCGTTCGCCGGCCAGCCGCTGGCGTAGGAGTGCGGGTGTACGTGCTCTGGAATGCTCATCTGGCGGCTCTCTCCCCGGCTCGGCCGGTCATCCCACGGCTTGCCCTCAGACCCTAATGCCGAGCGGGCGGTGCGCTGTCCCCGTCAGGGAAGAAGCCGGACAGGAAGCGAGGAAGGCGACCGGTCTCACACCGGCTCCGGCGCTGGGGTCGAACGCGCCCGGTCCCAGCCGTGGTCCACGGAACGACGCCACAGCCGCCTGGACCTGGCGACCGAACGACGCCACAGCCGCCTGGCCCTGGCCACCGAACGCGGTCGCCCCGCAGCCGCGCTCGACGCCCCCGGGAACGTGAGTGACGCAGGTGACGCGGGAGACGTGCATGCCGCGGGGGAGACACCGCCTAGCCGGCCGCCTCCGTCGCGGTGAACCGCACGCTGGCCAGGCCCGCAGCCGCCGAACGGTCGAGCAGGACCGCCGAGGTGCAACCGCTCGGGAGCTTCCCGGACTCGGCGTCGGCGATCAACCGGGAGGTGGCGCGCCGATGCCGGGCGAACGCATAGCCGGAGACTCCCCGGCCACGCTCCATCTGCCCCTGCCGGGCCACCTGCGGGGGCACGTCGAGCAGGACCAGATGGAGGTTGCTGCCGCGCCGGCGCGCCTCCCTGGCCAACCAGCGCCGCACCCACGCCTGTGTACCGCAGTCGTGCACCACCACGCTCTCCCCCGAGCGCAGGGCGCGCCTGAGCCCCGCGTAGTGCGAGTAGCGGACGAAGGGGCGGTAGACCGCGTAGGGCAGGAAGCGCGGCATCCGCAGCGCCCAACGGTCCCGGGCGTCCTGCGAATCGATGCGGCTGCCGCTGGCCGCCCGACGGATCAGGGTCGACTTTCCGCTGCCGGGAAGTCCGGAGACGACGACCACGTCCCCCGCGGCGAAAAGCAGGCTACGGGGACTGCGCCCGGCGCGGTCCCGCAGATCTCGCAGCACCGGCGCGGTCGCCCCCAGGCGTGGTCGGGCGGACGCCTGTGGTCGAGGGGGCACCTGTGGTCGGACGGGCACCCCCGCCGTAGTGGCGTAGGCACTGGAGTGCTGCAACGTCATTACACCCTCCCCCATGTCAGTCACCACACACTTGCCCATGAAGCGTAAAGAAATGGTAATGGGAGGCAAGTTATTTGCCGCTGAGCCGCGCCCCAAGACACGGTCGGGGATCGGACGATGGCCGAAGAAGGCGCCTCGACCACGGAAGATCCACGAGCTCCCCGCCCCCCACCGGGCCGAGATGCGTGTAATGATGTGCCCGCCAACTCCATACCGGCCGTTCGAATCCACGCGGGAGAGTCCCGGGCACCATGTGCCGGGCGCCGAAGGAGCAAGTTCCTCCCTTGAATCTCTCAGGCCCCGTACCGCGTGTGATGAGGCAGATCTGAAAAGCGGGCCGCTCCGGCGGCTCCACCCAAGGTGCAAGTCATGACCACCTGAGTGCGTGGTCGTGACGAACCTCTCAGGTTCCGATGACAGATGGGGAGGACCGTCCTCATCGGCCATGCCCTGGGAGCCCCGTCCATGAGCAATACCCCCCGTCGTACCGCCCTCGATGCACTGCATCGTTCGCTGGGCGCGACCATGACCGACTTCGCGGGCTGGGACATGCCCCTGCGGTACGCGAGCGAGCGGGACGAGCACAACGCCGTCCGCACCCGCGCCGGTCTCTTCGACCTCTCGCACATGGGCGAGATCACGATCACGGGCCCCGGGGCCGCCGATCTGCTCGACCACGCGCTGGTGGGGAACATCGGCTCGGTCGCCGTCGGCCGCGCCCGCTACACCATGATCTGCCGCGAGGACGGCGGCATCCTGGACGACCTGATCGTCTACCGGCTCGGGGAGACCGAGTACCTGGTGGTCGCCAACGCCGGGAACGCCCAGGTCGTCCTGGACGCGATCACCGAGCGGGCCGCCGGCTTCGACGCTTCCGTACGGGACGACCGGGACGCGTACGCGCTGCTCGCCATCCAAGGACCTGAGTCCGCGGGCATCCTGAAGTCGGTCACGGACGCCGACCTCGACGGTCTGAAGTACTACGCGGGCCTGCCCGGTACGGTCGCCGGACATCCCGCCCTGATCGCACGCACCGGCTACACGGGCGAGGACGGTTTCGAGCTGTTCGTGGCGCCCGAGCACGCCGAGGACCTGTGGCGGGCGCTGACCGAGGCCGGGGAAGCCGCGGGCCTGGTGCCGTGCGGACTCTCCTGCCGCGACACCCTGCGCCTGGAGGCGGGGATGCCGCTGTACGGGCATGAGCTGACGGATGCGCTCACCCCCTTCGACGCCGGTCTCGGTCGGGTGGTGAAGTTCGAGAAGACCTCCAACGAGGGGCGCTTCATCGGCCGTGAGGCCCTGGCCGCAGCCGCCGAACGCGCCGAGAGCGCCCCGCCGCGCAAGCTCGTCGGTCTGATCGCCGAGGGCCGCCGGGTCCCGCGCGCCGGCATGCCCGTGGTCGCGGACGGCCACGTGATCGGCGAGGTGACCTCCGGAGCCCCCTCCCCCACCCTGGGCAAGCCCATCGCCATGGCGTACGTCGACGCGGCCCATGCCGCTGCCGGCACCAAGGGCGTGGGCGTCGACATCCGCGGTACGCACGAGCCGTACGAGGTCGTCGCGCTGCCCTTCTACAAGCGCCAGAAGTGAGCGACGGAAGTAGCGTCGACAACACCCCCCGGGAGCCACTCGGCACCCGGCACGTCCGCCGCCGTCTCGGCAGGTGGCCATCCGTTCACCAGCACGTTCCGCGTACAGGAGAATCCTCGTCATGAGCAACCCCCAGCAGCTGCGCTACAGCAAGGAACACGAGTGGCTGTCGGCCGCCGAGGACGGCGTGTCGACGATCGGCATCACCGAGTTCGCGGCCAATGCGCTCGGCGACGTCGTCTTCGCCCAGCTCCCGGAGGTGGGCTCCACGGTCACCGCCGGCGAGACCTGCGGCGAACTGGAGTCGACCAAGTCGGTCAGCGATCTGTACTCCCCGGTCACGGGTGAGGTCACGGAGATCAACCAGAACGTCGTGGACGATCCTTCGCTGGTGAACACCGCCCCCTTCGAGGGCGGCTGGCTCTTCAAGGTGCGCGTCAGCGGGGAGCAGGACGAACTGCTCTCGGCCGACGAGTACGCCGCCTTCTCCAGCAGCTGATGGGGCTCCGGCCGACCCGAGCGGTCGGCCGGCTCGCGCAAGTCACCGACCACGACCCCGACAGGGACTTCGAGATGTCGCTTCTCAACACCCCTCTCCACGAGCTGGACCCGGACGTCGCCGCAGCCGTCGACGCCGAGCTCCACCGCCAGCAGTCGACCCTGGAAATGATCGCCTCGGAGAACTTCGCTCCGGTCGCGGTGATGGAGGCCCAGGGCTCGGTCCTCACCAACAAGTACGCCGAGGGCTACCCCGGTCGCCGTTACTACGGCGGCTGTGAGCACGTCGACGTCGTCGAGCAGATCGCGATCGACCGCATCAAGGAGCTCTTCGGCGCCGAGCACGCCAATGTGCAGCCCCACTCGGGCGCCCAGGCGAATGCGGCGGCGATGTTCGCGCTGCTCAAGCCCGGCGACACCATCATGGGTCTGAACCTCGCCCACGGCGGGCACCTGACCCACGGAATGAAGATCAACTTCTCCGGCAAGCTCTACAACGTGGTCGCGTACCACGTGGACGCCACCGGCCGGGTCGACATGGCCGAGGTCGAGAAGCTCGCCAAGGAGTCCCAGCCGAAGCTGATCGTCGCCGGCTGGTCCGCGTACCCGCGCCAGCTGGACTTCGCCGCCTTCCGCCGCATCGCGGACGAGGTCGGGGCGTATCTGATGGTCGACATGGCGCACTTCGCCGGTCTGGTCGCGGCCGGTCTGCACCCGAACCCGGTGCCGCACGCCCATGTCGTGACCACCACCACGCACAAGACCCTCGGCGGTCCCCGCGGTGGTGTGATCCTCTCCACCGCCGACCTGGCCAAGAAGATCAACTCCGCGGTCTTCCCCGGTCAGCAGGGCGGCCCGCTGGAGCACGTGATCGCCGCCAAGGCGGTCTCGTTCAAGGTGGCGGCCTCCGAGGAGTTCAAGGAGCGTCAGCAGCGCACCCTGGACGGTGCCCGCATCCTCGCCGAGCGGCTGGTCCAGGACGACGTCACCGAGCACGGTGTCTCCGTGCTGTCCGGCGGCACCGACGTCCATCTGGTCCTGGTCGACCTGCGCAACTCCGAGCTGGACGGCCAGCAGGCCGAGGACCGCCTCCACGAGGTCGGGATCACGGTCAACCGCAACGCCATCCCGAACGACCCCCGGCCGCCGATGGTGACCTCGGGTCTGCGGATCGGCACCCCGGCGCTGGCCACCCGCGGCTTCCAGACGGACGACTTCCGCGAGGTGGCGGACATCATCGCCGCCGCGCTCAAGCCGACCTACGACACCGAGTCCCTGCGGGCCCGGGTGTCCGAGCTCGCCGCGAAGCACCCGCTGTACCCCGGGCTGTAAACAGCCCTGCCCGGAGTTCCGGGGGCACCACGCACACTGGACGGTGAGCGCGGTGCCCCCATCCGTTCCACCGCGTGATCTGCACCACCCCGGCAGACAACGGCGTCTACCAGTCGCACTAGGAGTCCAACGTGGCCATCTCGGTCTTCGACCTGTTCTCGATCGGCATCGGCCCCTCCAGCTCCCATACGGTCGGCCCGATGCGCGCGGCCCGCATGTTCGCGAGGCGACTGAAGAACGAAGGACTCCTCGACCGGACGACGGCCGTGCGCGCCGAGCTCTACGGCTCGCTGGGAGCAACCGGACACGGCCACGGCACCCCCAAGGCCGTACTCCTCGGACTGACCGGCAGCTCACCGCGCACGGTCGACGTGGAGAACGCCGACGAACAGGTGGAGAAGATCAAGGCCGCCGGCCGGCTCGACCTCCTCGGCACCCACGAGATCCCCTTCGACTTCGACCGCGACCTGATACTCCACCGGCGCAAGACCCTGCCGTACCACGCGAACGGAATGACGGTCTTCGCGTACGACGCCGAGGGCGCGACCGTACTGGAGAAGACGTACTACTCGGTCGGCGGCGGATTCGTCGTCGACGAGGACGCCGTGGGCGAAGACCGGATCGTCCTCGACGACACCGTACTGAAGTACCCCTTCCGTACCGGCGACGAGTTGCTGCGGCTCACCCAGGAGACGGGCCTCTCCATCTCCGCGCTGATGCTGGAGAACGAGAAGGCGTGGCGCACCGAGGAGGAGATCCGCGAAGGACTGCTGGAGATCTGGCGCGTCATGCAGGCGTGCGTCTCCCGTGGCATGTCCCGCGAAGGCATCCTGCCCGGTGGACTGCGCGTCCGCCGTCGCGCGGCGAACTCGGCCCGGCAGCTGCGGGCCGAGGGCGAGCCGCTCGCCCGGGCGATGGAGTGGATCACCCTCTACGCGATGGCCGTGAACGAGGAGAACGCCGCAGGCGGCCGAGTGGTCACCGCCCCCACGAACGGCGCGGCGGGCATCATCCCCGCTGTGCTGCACTACTACATGAACTTCGTCCCCGGCGCGGACGAAGAGGGCGTGGTCCGCTTTATGCTCTCGGCCGGCGCGATCGGCATGCTGTTCAAGGAGAACGCCTCCATCTCCGGCGCCGAGGTCGGCTGCCAGGGCGAGGTCGGCTCGGCGTGCTCCATGGCGGCGGGAGCCCTGGCGGAAGTGCTGGGCGGCACCCCGGAGCAGGTGGAGAACGCGGCGGAGATCGGCATGGAGCACAACCTCGGCCTGACCTGCGACCCGGTCGGCGGTCTGGTGCAGATCCCCTGCATCGAACGGAACGGCATGGCCGCGGTGAAGGCGGTCACGGCGGCCCGGATGGCGATGCGCGGTGACGGCAGCCACAAGGTCTCCCTGGACAAGGTCATCAAGACCATGAAGGAGACGGGCGCGGACATGTCGGTGAAGTACAAGGAGACGGCGCGGGGCGGGCTCGCGGTGAACATCATCGAGTGCTGACGGCATAGGCGCTGACCAGTGCTTTTATATCTTTCGGCGCTGTCGGGGTCTTCCCTGTTTGCATGGCAGAAAGTCCCTGGATCGGCACCGGGGCAGACGTGAGAGTCCCTGAAATGCCCCTGGGAAATCTTCGCGGATCGGCTTCTGACCTGGGATTCATCGCATCTGACCGACGTCAGCCCCTCCCTCTGGCATCGTTCGAACAGTTCTGCAGGCGATATCTGCGCCGGGGACGGACGACGATCGCCACGAAGTAACAAGAGTTTTGTAAAAGTAGATTCATGGTTACCCCCTCCGCGCCCGGCGAAGGCCCCGTCCGGTCTCCGTCTCCCTCCACGAAGGCACGATCGCCGCCCTCAAGGCACGTACCGGCAGGCGAGGCATGTCCGCCTACGTCGAAGCTCTCATCCAGCGTCAGCTTGAGCGGGACCTGCTGCGCGAACTCATCGAGGACGCCGAAGCCGAACACGGCCCGGTGGACCTGGCGGCGGTCGAGTCCAAGCGGGCGATCCTCCGCGGGGATGCGGACGGCTCGGCGGGCATGGCATGAGCGGGACGCTCGTCCCGGACTGCGAGGGGTCGGCCGAACTCGTACGACGTTCCCCTTGAAGTCACCGGGCTAGCTGCGGCCGAGGAAATCCGCCTGGTCACCAGCTCCGTCACGCTGGTCGGAGCGTGCGACTCCAAGGTCAACTGGGCCCGCTTCGAACCACCGTCGTCGTGGTCGAGTCCTCGTCGTTCTCCGGGTGGGGGTCCACATCGTCGCCGTCGACCGTTGCCGTGTGGGCGATGGTGGTCGTCGCGTTCCCGGCCGCCCTGCC
Organism: Streptomyces sp. NPDC059256; assembly: GCF_042753785.1. NCBI lineage: Bacteria > Bacillati > Actinomycetota > Actinomycetes > Kitasatosporales > Streptomycetaceae > Streptomyces > Streptomyces sp. NPDC059256. The sequence continues at coordinate 277,011 of NZ_JBHYZO010000001.1, forward strand.
GGTGAGGACGATGTCGAAGTCGGCACCATCGGCGAGCTGTCCGCCCGTACACGTCAACGTCGTACCGATGATCGCGCAACCCGCCGTCGTCGTGGCCGCATCAGCCAACCCCACCGGAATCGGATCCACCAACGACCAACCCGTCGC